>NZ_JBJJBV010000188.1:0-13405 GCF_045446735.1 Nocardiopsis protaetiae | reverse complement strand
CCCTCCAGCGGGGCGTGGCGGCGGCCCGGCGGCACCCGCCGCAGCGGGGTGCGCGCCGGGGTCGCCACCGGGCGGTACGGGTTCGCCGGCGGGGGCGCGGCGGTGCGCCGGGCGTGCGGGACCGGCCCGCCGGAGCAGATCGGGCGGGGGCAGGCGGCGGGCGGGCGGGCCGGGGGCGGGTCCTGGAGCAGGTTCGAGGGGTGGCACGGGGGTTCGCCCAGGGGCGGGTTCCGGGGCAGGCTCAAAGGCGGGTTCTGCGCCGGGCCCTGGGACTGGTGCCGGGGCCGGCTCAAGGGCGGGTCCTGGGGCTTGCTCCGGCGGGGGTCGTGGTGAAGGTCGGGCGAGTGGGACATGAACGTTTCCCTTCCCGGGGGACGACATCCGGTCACAACCCACCACAGAGCCCCCTCGCGCGGCCCCGCTCCACCTGGCGTACCAGGTTTCGGTTCGGCCACCGCCCGCCCCGCGGCCT
Organism: Nocardiopsis protaetiae; assembly: GCF_045446735.1. NCBI lineage: Bacteria > Bacillati > Actinomycetota > Actinomycetes > Streptosporangiales > Nocardiopsidaceae > Nocardiopsis > Nocardiopsis protaetiae. The sequence continues at coordinate 12,933 of NZ_JBJJBV010000188.1, read as the reverse complement.
GCCCCGACGTCCTCCGCAGACGGCATACTGCCTAAGTGACTCACGCGTACCTTTCCTCCCCCGTCCCGCTGGCGCTCGCCCACCGGGGCGGCTGGATCACCGACGACCAGGGCGTGCGCCGCACCGAGCTGGAGAACACGGCCCTCGCCTTCCAGCACGCCGTGGACCTGGGCTACACGTACCTGGAGACGGACGTGCACGCCACCGCCGACGGCGTCCTCACGGCGTTCCACGACGAGACCCTGGACCGCACCACCGACATGACCGGCGCCATCGCCGACCTCCCCTACCGCGAGGTCGCCCGCGCCCGGGTCGGCGGGCGCGAACCCGTCCCCCTGCTGGAGGACCTGCTCGGGAGCTGGCCGCACGCGAGGTTCAACATCGACCTGAAGGCCGACAACGCCGTCGTCCCCCTCATCGAGGTGCTGCGCCGCACCGGCGCCTGGGACCGGGTGTGCGTGGGCTCCTTCGACCAGCGGCGCCTGGACCGGGCGCGGTCGCTCTTCCCCGAGCCCGTCGCCACCTCCTGCGGCCCCGTGGACGTGGCCCGGCTGCGCGTGGCGTCCCTGTCCCCGGTGCTGCGCCCGCTGGCCCCCCGCGCCCCGCTGTGCGCGCAGATCCCGATGTGGCAGGGCTCGTTCCCGGTGCTCAGCCGTGACCTGATCCACACCGCCCACCGGCTCGGGATCCAGGTCCACGTGTGGACCGTCAACGAACCCGGGGTGATGGAACGCCTGCTCGACGCGGGCGTCGACGGGATCGTCACCGACAACACCACCGCGCTGCGGGAGGTGCTGATCCGCCGCGGCCGCTGGACCGGCGGCGTCGCCAGAGCGCACAACGGATAGGAAGACCCCCACCATGACCGATCCCTCCCCCGAGGCCGCCGCGCATTCCGGCCCCTCCCCCGACCCGGCCCAGCGCAGACGCGAACAGCGCGGCTGGTACCTGTACGACTGGGCGAACTCGGTGTTCATCACCTCGGTGGTGACCGTGCTCATCGGCCCCTACCTGAGCGGCCTGGCCTGCTCCTCGGTGGGCGCCGACACCTCGCAGGCGTGCCTGGACCCGAGCCTGTCCCTGGGGCTGTTCGGGCTGCACCCCAACGCGCTCTACCCGGCGCTGACCACCGCCGCGATCCTCATCCAGATCCTGCTGCTGCCGATGTTCGGGGCGCTGCTCGACCACTCGCAGTACAAGAAGCGGTGGCTGTTCTGGACGGCGTTCGGCGGCTCGGTGGCCACCCTGGGCCTGTACTTCGCCACCAACGGCTACCTGGCCGCCTCGGTGCTGTTCCTGCTGGCCAACCTGCTGTACGGCTTCTCGATCGTGGCCTACAACGCGTTCCTGCCCGAGATCGCCACCGCCGACGAACGCGACCGGGTCTCCGTGGCCGGGTGGGGCATCGGCTACCTGGGCGGGGCGCTGCTGCTGGTGGTGCACCTGGTGCTGGTGATCAACGCCGACGCGCTGGGCATCGGCGCCGGCGACGCCGCGCGCATCGCGTTCGCCTCCTGCGGCGTCTGGTGGCTGGGCTTCACGGTCCTGTCGCTGCGGCCGCTGCGCAACCGGTACGGGGCGCTGGCCACCGGCGGGCCGCCGAGGCTGGGCGCGTCGCTGAAGCAGTTCGGGCGCACGCTCAAGGACATGCGCAAGTACCCGAACACCATCCTGTTCCTGCTCGCGTTCATCTTCTTCAACGACGGGGTGCAGGCGGCCATCCGCTACGCCGCCCCGTTCGCCACCCAGGACCTGGGCCTGGAGCAGGACGTCCTGATCATGACGATCCTCATCATCCAGTTCGTGGCCTTCGGCGGTGCCTTCGCCACCGGGTGGCTGGCCCGGTACCTGGGGTCCAAGAACACGATCCTGGTGACCCTGGTGGTCTGGGGCGGCCTGGTGGCGGGCGCGTACTTCCTGCCCGCGGGGAACGTGCCGCTGTTCATCACGCTGGGCGTGGGCATCGGCCTGGTGCTGGGTGGCACCCAGTCGCTGGCGCGGTCGCTGTTCTCCCAGCTCATCCCCAAGGGGCGCGAGGCCGAGTACTTCAGCCTCTACCAGATCTCCGACAAGGGGTCCACGTTCCTGGGGTCGCTGGCGGTGACCATCGCGGTGTCGGTCACCGGCGGCTACCGGGTGGCCGTGGTGTCGCTGATCGCGTTCTTCATCATCGGCGGCCTCCTGCTGTGGCGCACCCGCATGCGCGAGGGCATCATCGCCGTCGGCAACGAGGTCCCCGCCCGCCTCTGACCCGCCACCGCACCACGAGACGAGGGCCCCGGCACCCGCCGGGGCCCTCCCGTGTGTCAGGAGCAGTCGAAGGCGAACGCGCCGGGGCGGCCGGGGCAGGTGCGGCACTCGAACACCTGGAGCGAGCCCGCGTCGCCGAGCATCAGCCCGGCGGGATCCATCGCGGGCGGGAACCCGTCGTCCCCCGCGGGCGGCTCCGGGTCCTCCAGCGGCAGCCACAGCCGCTCCGATCCGGGGGAGAACTCCCAGGAGGCCACGGTGAGCAGGTGCTCCGCGGTCTGCCCGCAGCCCGCGCAGGCGGGCCACTGCGGTCCCTGGACCCAGCCGGGCCACCCGCCCAGCTTGGTGCCGGGCACCTGCACCAGTTCGTCCAGGTGGTCCGCCGCCTCGGCCGCCACCGCGCCGTGGCGTTCGCTGAGCTCCGCGCACAGCCCCCGGTCCAGCTCCTGGAGGCCGTAGTCCGCGACCGCCTCGGGGTGCAGGACGCACGGGACGGGCACGTACCGCTCCGGTGCGCCCGCCGGAGCGGGCGGGGTGGGGCGCACCTCGCCGACCTCGGCCGCGGTGCGCCAGAACACCCGGGGCTCGGGGCAGGAGAAGCCGTTGTCGTGGTCGAAGGGGCACCACAGCACCTGGAGCAGGTCGCGGCCCTCCGGGAAGGGAACTCCGGGGGCCGCCTCCCGGCGGATCTGCACGATCGGCACCAGAAGCGGCTCGTCCTCCTCCGGGTAGCCGTCGCCCATGTCCTCGTGCTCGCCCGCGCACACCGGCCACGGCTCCTCCGCGGGCCACAGCAGCGGCCCGCCCATGGAGTCGTCCCCGACCTCCGGCTTCCCGGGCCGCGGGTGCAGCCGCACCGCCTCGCGCCGCCACGCCCGCAGCTCGGGGAAGTGCGCCTCGACGTCGATCGGTCGCGGCGGGGTGGTGCGGGTCATGCGCGTCTCCAGGGTGTGCTCTCGACAGCCGCAACGACCCTAGCCCCACCCCCCGACACCCGCCGCAGGTGGGCCCGGGGCGGGGTGTCGGTGGGGGGCGGGATACTGGGGCGCGATGTGAACGGGGGGACGGATGCGGGTGCTGCACGGGGTGTGGGATCGGGACGCGCTGGTCGTGTGGGGCGAGGGCCCCGGCGGCGGGCGGGCCGGGGGGCGGCCGCACCCGTTCGCGCTGGGGCACCGGGAGCTGGCGGCGCTGACGGGTGAAGAGGGGACGCCGAGCGTGCTGGAGCTGCGGCTGCCCGGGACGACGGCCGCGCCGGACCGGTCCACGGAGGCGTCCGGGGAGCCCGCCGCGTTCCACACCTGGACGGTGCCGGGCCTGCGGCTGACCGCGGCGGCCGCCGACCGGCTGCTGGGCGAGCTGCCGGACGGGGCGGGGCCGTCCCTGCGGCACCTGGCCGCGGTGGACGCGTTCGCCCGGGCGCTGGTGGACGCCGGGTGCGTGCTGCCCGACCTGGTCGGCGACCGGGCGCGGTGGCGGCCCGCGCCCACGGCGTGGGCCGAGGAGTACCTGGCCGCGCTCACCGCCTCGCTGCCCGCCTCGGCGCGCGCCCACCTGCCCGGGGCCGACGCCGACGCGGTGGCGCGGGCGTGTGTGCTGGCGCCCGTGGAACTGCTCACCGACGCGGTGGCGCGGCGCACGGCCCGCCCGTCGCCCTCCACCACCCTCAACGGATGCCTTCGGCAACAGGCCTCCTCCGTGCCACGCACCCCGGACGCGCTGCTGGCCGCCGCCCTGACCGGGGAGGACGCGACCCTGGACGCCGGGGTCGCCGCCCGGCTGCGCCCGGCCGTGAAGGAGTGGCGCTCCCGGGTGCGCGGCGCGGGCCGCGCCGGGCTGCTGTTCCTGCTGCGCGAACCCGACCGCGCCACCCCCTGGACCGTCGAGTTCTGGGTGCGCTCGGTCGCCGACCCCGGCCTGCGCCTCCCCCTGGAGCAGGTGTGGTCGGGCGAGGGCACCGCCTGGCTGCCCGCCGACGTGTCGGTGACCGCCCTGGCCGACCTGCGCCGCGCCGCCCGCCACCACCCGCTCATCGGGCGGGCGCTGGGCGACCTGGCCCCCTCCCGGCTGCTGCTGGGCGTGGAGGACGCCCAGCGGTTCGTCGCCGAGGCCGCCCCCGCGCTGGCCGCCGCCGGGTTCGGCGTGGTCCTGCCCGAGCTGCGCAAGGGCCCCCGGGTGGGCCTGCGCATGACCGCCGAACCCGTCAAGGGCCGCAAGGGCGTCGGCGGCATCGGCCCCTCCGACATCGTCGGCGTCTCCTTCGAGGCGGTGCTGCGCGGCGACCCCGACGGCGACACCTCCCCCCTCACCGAGGAGGAGCTGGCCGAACTCGCCGAGCTGGCCCGCCTCAAGCGCTCCCTGGTGCGGGTGCGCGGCCGCTGGACCCAGCTGGACCCCGAGCGCCTGGAGGCCGCCCTGGAGTGGATCTCCACCCGCGGCCGCCGCATGCGCCCCGACGAGGCGGTGCGCACCGCCGTCGGCGCCGGCCAGGCCCCGCCGCTGCCGGTGGAGGAGGTCGTCGCCCCCGGCCCGCTGGGCGCCCTGTTCGACGGCTCGGCCGCCGCCGACCTGCGCCCCCTGGGCACCCCCGACGGGTTCAAGGCCCACCTGCGCCCCTACCAGGACCGCGGCGCCTCCTGGCTGCGGTTCCTGGGCGAGCTGGGCCTGGGCGCGGTCCTGGCCGACGACATGGGCCTGGGCAAGACCGTCCAGCTGCTGGCCCTGCTCACCGACGCCCGCCCGCTGGACTCCGGTCCCACCCTGCTGGTGTGCCCGGTGTCCCTGGTCGGCAACTGGCGGCGCGAGGCCGAACGCTTCGCCCCCGACCTGCGCGTCCACGTCCAGCACGGCCCCGACCGCCCGCACGGCAACGCCCTGGCCCGCCTGGTCGGCCACTGCGACCTGGTCGTCACCACCTACGGCGTGGTCTCCCGCGACACCGACGAGCTGGCGGGCCTGCCCTGGCAGCGGGTGGTCTGCGACGAGGCCCAGGCCCTGAAGAACCACGACACCCTCCAGGCCAGGGCGGTGCGCTCCCTGCCCGCCCGCACCCGCATCGCGCTCACCGGCACCCCGGTCGAGAACGACCTGGAGGAGCTGTGGTCGATCATGGACTTCGCCAACCCGGGCCTGCTCGGCTCGGCGGCCGCCTTCCGCGAGGCCGTGGCCGGGGAGGACGGCCCCGACACCGCCCGGGTGCGGCGGATGACCGGCCCGTTCGTGCTGCGCCGCCTCAAGACCGACCGGTCGATCATCGCCGACCTGCCGGAGAAGGTGGAGATGCGCACCTGGTGCACCCTCACCCCCGAGCAGGCGTCCCTGTACAAGGCGGTCGTGGAGGAGATGACCGAGCGCCTGCGCGAGGCCGACGAGCGCGAGCGCAAGGGCCTGGTGCTGGCGACCATGACCCGCCTCAAGCAGATCTGCAACCACCCCGCCCAGTTCCTGGGCGACGGCTCGGCGCTGGCCGGCCGCTCGGGCAAGCTGGACCGGCTGGAGTCGATCCTGGGCGAGGCCGCCGCCGAGGGCGACAAGGCCCTGTGCTTCACCCAGTACGCCCGCTTCGGCGACCGGCTGGCCCCCTACCTGCGTTCGCGGCTGGGGGTGCCGGTGCTGTGGCTGCACGGCGGCACCCCGCGCGCCGAACGCGAGGAGCTGATGCACCGCTTCCAGACCGCGGACGGCCCGGCGGTGTTCCTGCTCTCGCTCAAGGCGGCGGGCACCGGCCTCAACCTCACCGCCGCCAACCACGTGGTGCACGTGGACCGGTGGTGGAACCCGGCGGTGGAGGACCAGGCCACCGACCGGGCGTTCCGGATCGGGCAGCGGCGCGACGTGCAGGTCCGCAAGATGGTGTGCGTGGGCACCGTGGAGGAGCGGGTGGACGAGATGATCGAACGCAAGAGCGCCCTGGCCCGGGGCGCGGTGGCCACCGGCGAGGCGTGGCTGGCCGGCCTGTCGGTGGACGACCTGCGCGAGGTCGTGCGCCTGGCCCCGGAGGCGGTGGCGTGAGCTGGTCGGAACAGGTGGGGCGGTGGCTGGGCCCGCTGGTGCCGGGCCCGGTGGACCGGCTGTCGGTGCGCCCGGGCGAGGTGACCGCGCGGGTGGCCGGGTTCGAGGTGAGCCTGATCCGCGCCGTGCCCGACGACGCCCTGTGGGACCGGGTGTGCGCGGCCCTGGCCTCCCAGGAGATGTTCCGGGCCCGGGTGGTGGCCGGGGAGCTGCCGGTGCCGGTGGGGCGGGTGTGCACGATGTTCGGGGTGGACCTGGTGCCCCGGGGCTGGGACGCCCTGGTGGCCACCTGCTCCTGCGACCGCTGGGACGGGGTGTGCGCGCACCTGCGGGCGGCGGCCGCCGCCCTGGCCGCGCAGGCCGACCGGGACCCGTTCGCGCTCACCCGGTGGGCGGGCCTGGACAAGGGCGCGCTGCGCACCCGCGTGATGGCGGCCGGGCACATAAAAGGACCTTCGGTCCCAGAGGAGACAGCCCGGGATAATGCCTCCGAGGCGATAATCGAAGACGACACCGACCCCACCGATCACGCGCCGGACTCCGCGGCGGCGTTCTGGTCGGCGCCTTCCCCGCCCGGGCCTGTGGATATACCCTCGGGTTCCGGAGACCGCGTCAGGGCCGCCGCTCCGGGCGCACTGGCCGACGAACTGCCGCCATTCCCGCGCCCGGGAACATGAACACGGGCCGATCGAATACGCGATTTGCGATTTCCTCGGGAAAACGCCGGTGGGAAGGGACCCGGGCGGTTACGATTCGGCTGAAGATCACGTCGCACGACGTGGCGGATTCCCGTACGGGAAAACGGGAACCGGTCCCGGCGCGCACGGCTGGCGCCGCCCGAGCACAGGAGGTCGACGATGCCGGTCCGCAGCCCCGCGCCGTGCGGCCTCCGCCCCTTCCACCCGGGCCCTCTCTTCCTCACCGCCGCCCCGCACGCGACGACCGCACCCACACGACGAAGGAGGCAGGGGCGCCCTCTGCCCGGCGGTGTCCGCCGGGTGCCGCCCCGGACCGCACATGGCCGACCGCTTCCCCCCCGACATCGACATGGAGACCCCCAGTGTCGCCCGCATGTACGACTACCTGCTCGGCGGCAAGGACAACTTCGAGGTGGACCGCAAGGCCTGTGACGTCCTGCTGGCCCAGGTCCCGGAGTTCCTGACGCTCTCCCACCAGAACCGGGCGTTCCTGACCCGGGCGGTGGAGTACGCGGCCGGGCGCGGCATCGACCAGTTCCTCGACCTGGGCGCCGGGCTGCCCACGGCGGACAACACCCACCAGGTGGCCCAGCGGGTCCGCCCCGACGCGCGGGTGCTGTACGTGGACCACGACCCGATCGTCATCGCCCACGGCCGGGCGCTGCTGACGGGCGGGCGCAACGCGGACTTCCTGCGGGCCGACATCTCCCAGGGGGTGGAGTCCGTCCTGACCGCGCCGCTCACCCGCGACCTGCTGGACACCGACCGGCCGCTGGGCGTCATGCTCGTGTCGATGCTGCACTGCATCCCCGACAGCGCCGACCCGTTCGGCATGGTGGCCGGGCTGATGGAGCGCATGGCGCCGGGGTCGGTGCTGATCTACTCGCACATCGTGTCCGACGACGCCGAGACCGCCGCGTGGGTGACGGACAAGATGCTGTCCTTCGGCACCCCGTGGGGCCGGGTGCGCTCACCCAAGGAGGCCGCGGTGGCGTTCGAGGGGCTGGAGAAGGTGAGCGCCTGGGCCGACGACCGCGACGAGGAGCCGCGGGCGGTCGACTGCGCGAGCTGGCGCCACCCGGAGATCGCGCCCCGGACCCGGCCGGGCGACCTGACGGTCAAGCTGTGGGAGTACTCGGGGGTGGCGGTCAAGGCGTGAGGCAGGGGCCCCGCCGCGGCACCGCGGCGGGGCCCGCCAGACGGTCTTCCGGTGTGCCGTCCTCCGACCCCTTGCCCTCGTGCCCTCAGGCGGAGAAGTGCCGGGTGAGCAGGGTGTTCACCTCGTCCGGCCGCTGCCACGACACCAGGTGCGCGGTGTCGGGCAGGGTGGTGTACCGGGCGCCGGGGATGAGCCGGGCGATGAGGTCCGCGTGCCGGGCGGGCGGGGTGGAGGGGTCCTCGGCCCCGGCCACGACCAGGGTGGGCGCGGTGACGCCGGGCAGGTCCTCGCGCACGTCGTAGTCGGCGATGGCCGCGCAGCAGCCCGCGTAGCCCTCCGGGTCGGTGGCGGCGATCTGGTCGCGCAGGACGGCGACGTCGCCGGGGTGCGCCTCGGCGAAGGCCGGGGTGAACCAGCGGCCCACGACGGTGTCGGCGAGGGCACCGGTGCCCCGGGCGCGCACCAGGTCGGCGCGTTCGTGCCAGGGCCCGGCCGGGCCGGCGTAGGGCGAGGTGGCCAGCAGGGCCAGGCGGTCCAGCCGGTCGGCGTGGTGGACCGCCAGCCACTGGCCCACCATGCCGCCCAGGGACAGGCCGGCGTAGTGGGCGCGTTCGATGCCCAGGCGGTCCAGCAGCGCCACCACGTCCCCGGCCAGGTCGGCCATGGCGTAGGGGCCCGCCGGGACCGGGGAGCGGCCGTGGCCGCGGTGGTCGAACCGGATCACCCGGAACACCGTGGACAGCGCCGCGGCCTGCGGCTCCCACATCGCGGTGGTGGTGCCCAGCGAACCGCCCAGCAGCAGCGGCGGTGCGTCGGCGGGTCCGCTCTCGACGTGGTGCAGGTCGACGCTCACGGGTCCGGTGTCCCCTTTCGTGGCGGTTCCAGGTGCGTGGCCATCATCGCAGCGGCCGCACGGGTGCCGGGGCACCGGCACGGATGTGCGGTATGAGAACATCTCCGGGGGCCCTGTCGCCCGCCCCGGCCCCTTTTCTCGTGTCCCCGTCGCCAGGAAGAGCAGATGCCCACCGAAGACGAACCGGAACGCGGCGCCCACTTCGTGCAGTCGCTGGAGCGCGGCCTGCTGGTGATCCGGGCGTTCTCCGCCGAGCGCCCGTCGATGACCCTGAGCGACGTGGCCCGCGAGACGCGGCTGACCCGGGCGGCGGCCCGCCGCTTCCTGCTGACCCTGGCCGACCTGGGGTACGTGCGCACCGACGGGCGGCTGTTCTCGCTGACCCCGCGGGTGCTGGAGCTGGGGTACGCCTACGTGGCCTCGGCCGGGCTGCCCGACGTCTCCCAGCCGCACCTGGAGGACCTGTCGGCGCGGGTGCACGAGTCGGCGTCGGTGTCGGTGCTGGACGGCGACGACGTCCTGTACGTGGCGCGGGTGGCGACCTCGCGCATCATGACCGTGTCGATCCGGGTGGGCACCCGGTTCCCGGCGGTGGCCACGTCGATGGGGCGGGTGCTGCTGGCCGACCGCGACGAGGCCGAGATCGAGGCGTTCCTGGGCCGGGTGCGCCTGGAGCCGCTGACCCGGTTCACCGTCACCGACCCCGCGCGGCTGCGCGCCGAGCTGCTGCGGGTGCGCGAGCAGGGGTACGCGATCGTGGACCAGGAGCTGGAGGAGGGGCTGCGCTCGCTGGCCGCCCCCATCCGCGACACCACGGGCCGGGTGATCGCGGCCGCGAACGTGTCGGCGCAGGCCAACCGGTCCTCCATCGAGGACGTGCGCCGCGACCTGCTGCCCGCCCTGCTGGAGGCGACGGCGCGCATCGAGGCGGACCTGGCGTCGGTGTCCCGCCGCGACGCGGGCCTGTGACCCGCCGCCGGTGAGCCCCGCGGCGGGGCCGGTTCAGGTCAGCCAGCCCGGGCGGACCACACCGGTCTCGTAGGCGATCACCACCAGCTGGGCGCGGTCGCGGGCGCCGAGCTTGGTGAGCACCCGGCTGACGTGGGTCTTGGCGGTGGCCGGGGAGACCACCAGGCGGCGGGCCAGCTCCTCGTTGCTGAGCCCGGCGGCGACGGCGGCCAGCACCTCGCGCTCGCGTTCGGTGAGCCCGGCCAGCCGGGTGGTGGGCGGCGGCTCCTTGATCCGGTCGGCGAACTCGGAGATGAGCCTGCGGGTGACCGCGGGGGCCAGCAGGGCGTCGCCCCGGGCGGCCACCCGCACGGCGTGCAGCAGCTCGGCGGGCTCGGTGTCCTTGAGCAGGAAGCCGCTGGCCCCGGCGCGCAGCGCCGCGTACACGTACTCGTCGAGGTCGAACGTGGTGAGGATGACGACCCGCGTCCCCGCCAGCGCCGGGTCGGCGGCGATCCGGCGGGTGGCCTCCAGCCCGTCCGTGCCGGGCATGCGGATGTCCATGAGCACCACGTCGGGGCGGGCGCGCGCGGCGGCCTCCACCGCCTGTGCCCCGTCCCCGGCCTCGGCGACGACCCGCAGGTCGGGCTCGCCCTCGATGATGGAGCGGAATCCGGCCCGCACCAGGGTCTGGTCGTCGGCGATGAGCACGTCGATGCCGTCGGGGTGGGTGTCGGGCACGGTCGCGGGTCCTCTCCGGGGGCGGTCAGGTCCGTCGGTCCACGGGCAGGCGGGCCCGCACCCGGAAGCCGCCCCGGGCCCGGGGCCCGGCCTCGAAGGTACCGCCCAGGGCGGTGGCGCGCTCGCGCATTCCGAGCAGGCCGTTGCCCTCGGCCACTTCACCCGGCTCCCCCGTTCCGCCGGCGGCCGGGCCGTCGTCGGCCACCTCGACGGTGACCGCGTCCGGCTCCACGGTGAGGGCGACCTCCACGGCGGTGGCGCCGGAGTGGCGGCGCACGTTGGTGAGCGCCTCCTGCACGATCCGGTACAGGGCGGCCCCCGTCGGCGCGGGCAGCGCGGGCATGTCCCCGGGGCCGTCGGCGGGTGCGCCGTCCACGGTCAGGCGCACCGGCGGGCCGCCGTCGGCGGCGGTGCGCACCAGGTGGGGCAGCCGGTCGGCGCCGGGGACCGGCGCGTTGCCCTCGGCCTCGTCGACCTGGCGCAGCACCCCCAGGGTGGCGCGCAGCTCGCGCAGGGTGTTCTTGGTGGTGGCCTTGATGGCCTCCAGCGCCTCCAGGGCCTGCTCGGGATCGCGGCGGTGCACGGCCGCCGAGGCCTGCACGTTGACCAGGGAGATGTCGTGGGCGATGACGTCGTGGAGTTCGCGGGCGATGCGCAGCCGCTCCTCGGTGGCGCGGCGGCGGGCCTCCTCCTCGCGGGTCCGCTCGGCCTCCAGGGCGCGTTCCTGGGCGGCGCGCAGGTGGGCGGCGCGCTGGTGCAGGACCGCGGCCACCGCCGCGATCGCCACCGTCCAGGCCAGCACCAGCAGGGCCCGCCAGGGGTTGAACGCGAACGCCTCGGCGACGGCGAACAGCCCCAGCGCCACCCCGACGGTCACCACGGGCGCGGACCGCAGCCCCACCGCGGCCATGCGCAGCACCGCGACCAGCAACAGCAGCCAGGCCGCCCAGGTGTCGGCGGTCCCGGCCACGTAGTAGACGGGCAGGGCCAGCCCCACCGCGACGGCGGTGACCAGGGGCCGGCGGCCGACCAGCGCCAGGGAGGCGGCGCCCAGGGCGAGCACCGCCAGGGACTGCGGCTCGGGCGTCGATCCGCGCTCCAGGGAGACGAACACCTCGGCGCCGACCAGGGCCAGTGCGGTCACGGCCGCGATGGCGGCGTCCGCGGCCGTCCCGAAGACGCGTTCGCCGGTGTCCCGCCGCCGTGTCATACGTCCTGCCGCCCCCTGCGCGCCACCAGTAGCGGCCCGCCCACCAGTCCGGCGGCGGCGCCCACCACGATGAGGTACTTGATGCCGCGGGCCCACGAGGGCGGGTCCCCGCCGCTGAGCAGGAGCAGTGAGATGGCGACCACCTCCGACAGGACGAATCCGGCGATCGTGCCGACGACCAGGCCGAGCAGGGACGCTCCGAGCGCCTTCCAGCCGTTCATGGGCCTCTTCCCTTCCTTCTTGTACCACGGAACCCCCTCATCCTGCGGGGGCGGAAGGGCGCGCGGCATCGGCCGCGGGTGGACACCCGGCGTCCGCCGGGGGATGTACGCGGCCCGGGGCGGCTACGCCCGGCGGCGGGCGCGGTGGCGGCGCACGGCGTCGCGGTTGCCGCAGGCGGGCGAGCAGTACCGCTGGCGGCCGTTGCGGGAGAAGTCGGCGAAGACGCGGGCGCAGTCGGGCGCGGCGCACCGGCCCAGCCGGTCCATGCCCCGCCCGGTCAGGTGCAGGGCGGTGCCCACGGAGACGAGCACGGCGATCTGGCGGTGGGCGGGCAGGCCGTCGGGGCGGTAGTGCAGGTGCCAGCCGTCGCCGGTGTGGTCGGTCAGGCGCGGCGCGGACGCGAACTCGACGAGCAGCGGGTTGAGGCGGGCGGCCCGCTCCGGGGGGTCGGCGGCGTCGACCACCGCGGTCCACCGCTCCAGGAAGGCGCGGACCCGGTCGAGGTCGTCGGCGCCGACCTCGCGTTCCAGGACGAATCCCACCTCGGCGCAGCGCCGGGCGAGGTCGGCCACGTCCTCCGGGGGCCGGTTGACCAGGTCGACGGCCAGTCCCACCGGATCACGACCGTAAGGGTTGATATACATAATGCCATTACATCAGACTGGGGGCATGCGTACCGAGCACGAACACCACTGGACCACCGAATCCGCGCACGCCACCAGCGAGGGCCTGGTCTCCTACCAGCACTGCGCCTGCGGCCGGCGCCGCGTCACCCTGGCCCCGGCCGTCCCCGTGGCCGCCACCGCCTCCCGCTGACCCCGCGCCCCCCTTTTTTCCGAAC
>NZ_JBJJBV010000187.1:0-13570 GCF_045446735.1 Nocardiopsis protaetiae | reverse complement strand
CCCCTGAGGAGTGTGCGGCGGATCATTCCAGCTCACGGCTCTGAGACCGCTCCCACCGGACGGTACGGACGCCGCCCGCACGGACGTGTCCGACAGCCGCCCGGCGGCGGCCCACCGACCGTCCACCGGCCGCGGAGCGGCACGGGCCCGGCCGTGGACCCGGTCCCGGACCCGGCCACAAGCCCGGCCCGGACCCGGCCCCGGCCTCAGCCCTGGTCGATGCCCACGAAGTGCCCCTCCTCCGCCTCCAGCAGCGGCGCCGACGCGTCGTCGGGGGCGACCGGGAGCTCGAAGTCCTCCGGCGGGTTCGCCTCCAGTTCGGCGTCCACCTCCGCCCAGGTGCGGTGCAGCTGGGGCACGCACGAGAGCAGGTGGCGGCTGTAGGGGTGCAGCGGGTTCTCGAACACCCGCGCGGTGGGCCCCATCTCGGCGATCGCGCCCTTGCGCAGGATCACCGACCGGTCGCTGACGTAGTTGCCCAGCGACAGGTCGTGGGTGACGAACAGGATCGCCATCCCCCGCTCCTTGAGGTCGGCGAGCAGGTTGAGCACGTCGATCCGGGTGGAAGCGTCCAGCATGCTGATCACCTCGTCGGCGACCAGCAGGTCCACGTCCAGCAGCAGGGCCCGCGCGATGAGCAGGCGCTGGAGCTGGCCGCCGCTGAGCTGGTGCGGGTACTTGCCCAGGACGTTCTCCGGGTCCAGGCGGACCGTACCGACCGCCTTGAGCACCTTCTCCCGCCAGTCGGCGTCGGAGGTCCCGGGGAAGTACGAGGACCGGATCATCTCGAACACCCGGTCGGCCTTGAAGATCGGGTTGAAGGAGCTGAACGGGTCCTGGAAGACCCCCTGCACCCGCCGGTAGTAGGCCTTGCGGGCGGCGTGCCCGCGGATGGTCGTGATGTCGGTGCCGTCGAACGCGATCGTCCCGGCGGTGGGCTTGAACAGTCCCAGCACCATCTTTCCGATGGTGCTCTTGCCGCTGCCGCTCTCCCCGATGAGGGAGACCACCTCACCGGACCCGACCTTCAGGCTGACGTCGCGGACGGCGCGCAGCCGCCCGCCGCCGAACGCCCCGACCCGGTACACCTTGTGCACGTGGCTGAGTTCCAGCACGTCCTCACCCCGTCTTCCAGCAGGCGGCCCAGTGGCCGGGTTCGATCTCGACCAGCGGAGGACGCTCCGAGCACTTGGCGAACGCCAGCGGGCAGCGGTCCTTGAAACGGCACCCGGTGGGCGGGTTCAGCAGCCCGGGCGGGGTGCCGGGGATGCCCTCCAGCCGGCCCTGGTCGGTGGTGGTCCCCACCTCGGGCAGGGCGGAGATGAGCATCTGCGTGTACGGGTGCCGGGGGGCGTTGATGATGGTGGACGCCGAGGCCTTCTCCACGATGTGGCCCGCGTACATCACCATGATCGTGTCGGCCATCTGGTACACGAGCGAGATGTCGTGGGTCACGAACACCATGCTCTTGATGTACTCGCGGTCCCGGAACTCGACCAGGGACTCGGCGACGGCGCGCTGGGTGGACACGTCCAGGGCCGAGGTGACCTCGTCGGCGATGAGCAGCGACGGGTTGAGCAGCGTGGACATCACCATGACGACGCGCTGCTTCATGCCGCCGGACAGCTCGACCGGGAACCGGTCCAGGACGTCGGTGTTGAGCCCCACCAGTTCGAGGCGGCGCTTGAGCTCGTCGGCGATGTCCGCCGGGCGCACCCCCCGCGCCCGCAGCAGGTCGTTGATCATCCGCCCGATCTTGCGGGTGGGGTTGAGCGCGCTCATCGCGTACTGCGGGATGAGCGAGATCTCGTGGTACCGCAGCGGGACCATGGCCCGGTCGTCCCCGATGGGCACGTCCTTGCCGTCCAGTTCGACGGTGCCGCCGACGTGGCGCATGCGCGAGTCGAGGCGGATCAGGCTCTTGCCCAGCGTGGTCTTGCCGCACCCGGATTCGCCGGCCAGACCCATGATCTCGCCGTCGGCCAGATCGAAGGTCACGCCGTCCAGGGCGTGGACGTCTCCGCGCAGGGTCTGGTAGTAGACCTTGAGGTCGTTGACGCGCAGAGTCATCTACAGCTCCCGCAGCTTGGGGTTGAACACCTCGTCCAGCCCGACATTCAGGATGTACAGGGAGCCCACGATCACGGTGATCCCGAGGCCCGGCGGGATGAACCACCACCACATGCCCAGGTAGAGCGAGCTCCACTTCATGGCGCTTTCGAGCATGAGGCCGAGCGAGACGCCGTTGGTGGGGCCCAGGCCGATGAAGTCCAGGCCCGCGGCGATGAGGATCGAGCCGCCGAACAGCAGGATGAAGGCCATCACCAGGTAGGAGCTCATGTTGGGAGCGATCTCGGTGGTGATGATCCGCCAGGTGCGGCGTCCGCTGAGCCGGGCCAGGTCGACGTAGTCGCGGGTGGCGAGCGTCAGCGCCTGGGAGCGGACGGCTCGGGCCGCCCACGGCCAGGAGGTCAGGCCGATGAACACGCCCTGGATGAAGATGCCGCGCACCTCCAGGTAGGCCGTGATGACGATGAGGACGACGAGGGCGGGCAGCACCAGCACGATGTTGGTGAGCATGTTGAGGATCTCGTCGACGATCCCGCCCTTGTACCCGGCGACGAACCCGACCGTCGTGCCGATGACGAAGGCCACGCCGCCGCCGAACGCGCCGATGAGGAAGGTCGAGCGCAGGCCGAACACGAACTGGGCCCAGACGTCCTGCCCGAAGCTGGTCGTGCCGAACCAGTACTCGCCGTTGGGCGCCTGGCTCTTGGGGCCGACGTACTCGTTGGGCCCGTGGTCGATGAAGAAGGGGCCGATGATGCCGAGCAGCAGCATCCCGAGCACGATCCCCAGCCCGATGAGCAGCTTGGGGTTGCGCACGGCGAAGTGCAGGACCTCGGAGGTCTTGCGCTCGGCGGTGGGTTCGGTGGCTCCCGCGGCCTCCGCGGTGCCCGGGGCTCCGGCGATGTCGCTCACGCCGCGCCTCCCGTCATCTGGACCCGGGTGCGCGGGTCGACCAGCACGTAGACGATGTCGATGATGAAGTTGGCGATCAGCACGCCGACGACCACGAACAGGAAGGTGCCCTGGAGCACGAAGAAGTCGCGGCTGTTGAGCGCCTGGAGGATCAGGCTGCCCAGGCCGGGGTAGTTGAACACGATCTCGGTGAGCAGGGCGCCGGACAGGACCGTGCCCAGCTGGACGGCCAGTCCGGTGATCTGCGGCAGCATCGCGTTGCGGAACGCGTAGCGGCGGATCAGCCGGGTGGGTGCGCCCAGGGCCTGGAGGTAGTTGGAGTAGTCCGCCTCCAGCTCGTAGATGATCATGTTGCGCATACCGATCGCCCAGCCGCCCAGCGCCACGATGAACATGGACAGGAACGGCAGGAACCAGTGCGTGATCAGGCTGGAGATGAACAGCCAGGAGAACTCCACGCGCAGGGACGGCGAGTAGCCGCCCGCGGTGGGCAGGACCCCGGCGACGATGCCCAGGCTCCAGGCCAGCAGCAGGGCCAGCCACATGTAGGGCATACCGGTGAGGATGTAGCCGACCGGCAGGATCGTGTTGTCGAGCAGCTTCTTGCGGGCGGCGAAGGCGCCGATCCGGTTGCCGACGATCCAGCTGAGGATGATGGCGGGGATGAGCAGGCCCAGGGTGAAGGGCACCGACCTCAGGATGATGTCGAGGACGGGCTGGGGGTACAGCATGACGCTGACGCCCAGGTCGCCGCGGAACAGTCCTGTCCAGAAGGTCAGGTACTGCTCGTGCAGCGGGGTGTCGAGGCCGAAGACCCCGGTGTAGTAGTCGGTCATGCGCTGTAGGGCCTCGGGGTTGCCGACCGAGGCGCGGGAGAGCATGCTCCGAACGGGGTCACCCGGCATGAAGCGCGGGATCATCCAGTTGATGGTGACCGCGATGACGAACGTAAGCAGGTAGACGAAGAGCTTACGGCCGATGTAGCGCCACACACGTTCCTCCAGGTGATGGTGGCGGACGGACGACGAGCCCCGGGCGGGGCGGGACCCGGAACACGGACCCGGGTGGGGGTCCCTGCGGGGGTTCCGGTGTCCCGCCGGTGTCGGGGTCGCCCCGGGCGGGCGGTTTCGCGCCGTGCCCGCCCGGGGCGGATCGGTCGGCGGGACGCGGGGGGAGGGGTTCTCCGGCCCGCCGACCGGGGGATGCGGCTACTCGCCGGCCGGCTCGATGGTGGCCAGGGTGTAGATGCCACCGAGCTGGTAGATGCCGTTCCACATGGAGGCGTAGGTCTTGGGCGCACCTTCGCGCTCACCGGGCCAGTTGGTCCAGACGGTGTTGTTGGCCTGCGACCACATGCCGTTGTACCAGAGCGGGATGGCCGGGAGCTCGGCCAGCTGGATCTCCTGGATCTGCGAGGTGATCTCGGCGGCGGCCGCGACGTCGTCCGCGGGGACGGCGGCGAGCTGCTCGACGAGCTCCCACGCCTCCTCGTTCTCGTACCGGTGGAAGTTGACCGTGGACTGCTGCTCGCCCACCGGGAGCTGGAAGAGGTAGTCGTAGTACGTCCACGGGGTGTTGCTCGCCCCGCGCTCGTTGTTGATGACCAGGTCGAACTCACCGGCGTTGCGGTTGTCCACCAGCAGGTCGTACTCGGGCGTCTGGGCCTGGATGTTGATGCCGACGGCCTGGGCGTTGGCCGCGATGACGTTGGAGGCCTCCATCCAGTCGGTCCAGCCGGCGGGGACCTCAAGGGTCAGCGAGATGGGGTCGCCGTCGGGGGTCTCGACGTAGCCGTCGCCGTCCTCGTCCTGGTAGCCCGCGTCTTCGAGGAGCTTCACCGCCTCGTCGGCGTTGTAGGTGAAGCCCTCCTCCTCGACCAGGTCGTGGTCGATGTAGTCGTCCCAGATGGGGAGCAGGCCGGTGGGGCTGGCCGCC
Source organism: Nocardiopsis protaetiae (assembly GCF_045446735.1). Lineage (NCBI taxonomy): Bacteria > Bacillati > Actinomycetota > Actinomycetes > Streptosporangiales > Nocardiopsidaceae > Nocardiopsis > Nocardiopsis protaetiae. Next base: position 8,653 of record NZ_JBJJBV010000187.1, on the reverse strand, counting down.
TCGACGAGGTTGGCGTAGGGGCCCTCGATGATCTGGGTGATGTCGATGGCGTGCGCCAGGGCCTGGCGGAACTGGGGGTCGTCCAGCGGCTTCTTGGTGGTGTTGGGCACCAGCCAGGCGGTGTTGGCGGGCTGCATGTAGGGCGGCCCGTCGTAGTAGCTGGTGATCGCCTCGTTGCCGTTGATGATCTGGTCGATGCCGGGCAGGAAGTTGTTCGACAGGTCGACCTGTCCCTGCTGGAGCATGCCCAGGGTGACGTCGTTGGAGGCGTTGACGAGGTCGACGATGTAGCGGGGCTTCATCTCCAGGTCGAGGGCCTCGGTGCCCCACCAGTCGTCGTTGCGCTCCCAGACCAGGCGGTCGTCGGTGTGCGACTCGTAGGAGTAGGGACCGGAGCCGACCGGGTCCTCGTTCACCTCGCTCATGATCTGTTCTTCGGTCTTCTCACCCCAGATGTGCTCGGGGGCGATGGGGTGCGAGTAGACCCAGTTCATCCACTCCTGGGGGCGGTTCTCGCTGAACGTGACGCGGACGGTCTGCGCGTCCACGGCCTCCACGCTCTCGATGAAGTTCCACAGGTTGCTGAAGGGGACGGACCCGAACTGGCCGATCTCCAGGGTGGACACGACGTCGGCGGAGTCGATGGCCTCCCCGTCCTGCCAGGTGATGCCCTCGCGCAGGACGATCTCGTGGACGTTCTCCTCGGGCCAGCTGTCGCTCTCCGCCAGCCAGGGGACGTACTCGCTGGTGTTGGGGTCGAAGAGGAAGAGCGGCTCGTAGGCCAGGCCCACCGTGCCGATCGCGTACTGGCCCTGCATGAAGGGGTTCCAGTTGGCCGGCGGACCCCAGGCTGTACCGGTGGTGTACAGCGTCTCGTTCCGGGGGTACTCCCCGGAACCTCCTCCGTTTCCGCCGTCGCCACCCGCGCACGCCGTGGCCGCGAGGGCCACTGCCGCGAGTGCCGCCGGAAGCCGAAGAGATCTCATCGCGACTCCTCCTTCTTTCACCCGGCCGGCCGCTCGTGGGGGGAACTGCCCTCTTCCGGGACTCGGAGAGGTGGGAGCGCTCCCAATCAGGGGCGCGGAGACAGGCCGTTGCTGAACCGGGTAAGTGACGTTAACAACAACACGCGGACGGGAAGGGCGTCAATGGTCGTCACGTCGCTGTTATTCGCTTGTAACAGCACAGATGTGGGCAAGACAGACGGCCGATCGTCGCTGAACCGGTTCCGCACGGGTCCCCACTCCTCTTTCCGGCGACGTGATGGAGAGCACGCCGTGCGCGGTAGTTTTCCACAGTGCGCGGGGATTTGGTAGCGCTCCCACGGCCCCTCCGGGGCGCCCGGGGCACACGTGTGCGGCGGCGCCGGGGACCGGCCGCGATAGGCCCGCTCAGCCCGCCAGGGGGCCCGTGCTGCCGCGCGGCTGGAGCTCGCCCCGCGCCGTCTCGCGGCTGCCCACCGCCCGCCCCTCGACCGCCTCGGCGAGCATGCGCGCGGCCTCCCGGCCGCAGGTGACCACGTCCCGGGCGACCGCGGTCAGCGAGGGGTGCACCAGGCGGCACAGCGTCGAATCGTCCCAGGCCACGATGGACAGCTGGCCGGGGACGTCCACGCCCATCTCCCGGGCCACACCCAATCCGGCCACCGCCATGACGTCGTTGTCGTAGACCAGGGCGGTGGGCCGCTCGGCGCTGGCCAGCAGGCGGCGGGTGGTGCGGGTGCCCGCCTCCCCCGTGTAGTCGGCGTGGACCGTGGCCGCCCCGGCCAGGCCGGCCTCGGCGGCGGCCGCCTCGAACGCGCGGGTGCGGTCGTGGGTGTGCATGAACTCCTCGGGCCCGGCCACCCGGACCACGCGCCGGTGTCCCAGCGCCGCGAGGTAGTGCACGACCTCCCGGATCGAGGACGCGTCGTCGGTGAACAGGCACGGCAGGGTCCCGGCGCCCTTGGGCCCGCCCAGGACCACGGCGGGCAGGGGCAGCTCCTCGACCAGGGCGACCCGGGGGTCGTCGACCCGCAGGTCGACCATGACGACCCCGTCCACCCGGCGCTCGGCGAACCAGCGCCGGTACGCCCCGACCTCCGCCTCCCGGTCGTCGGTGACCTGGAGCAGCAGGTCGGTCCCGGAGACCGCCAGTTCCGTCTCGATGCCCGAGATCAGCTGCATGAAGAACGGCTCCACGCCCAGGGAGCGGGCGGGGCGGTCGACGATCAGGCCGATGGCGCCCACGCGTCCGCCCGGCGACAGGGCGCGGGCCGTGCTGCTGGGCGCCCACCCCAGGTCGTGGGCGATCGCCAGGATGCGCTCGCGGGTCTCCTGGGAGACCCCGGGCCGGCCGTTGAGGGCGTAGGAGACCGCCCCCTTGGACACCCCCGCAGCCTTGGCGATGTCCATGATGGTCGGCCGTCGCATCAAAGCCCCCACACGTCCCCCTGACCTCGAACACTGAACCGGTTAAGCGGCGATGTGGGATTGTACTGCACGTTCCGTCGGCCGTCCCGGCCGCGGTGGGTCCGGATCATCCGGGCTGGCAGCCCGGGCACCAGTAGAGCGTTCGTCCGGCCAGCTCGGTGGCGGCGATCGGCGAGCCGCACACCCGGCAGGGTTCGCCGGTGCGGTAGCAGACGTACAGGGTGTCCGGCCGGGGCACCGGGAGGGCGTCGGGGTCGGGCCGGTGCTCGGGGCGGGTCGTGATGATGTACCCGTCGCGGACGCCGTCCCGGAGCAGCCCGGACAGGTCCTCCCACAGGGCGTCCCACTGCTCCCGGGACAGGTCGCGGCCCGGGGTCGCCGGGGCCAGGCCCGCGCGGAACAGGGACTCCGCCCGGTAGATGTTGCCGATCCCGGCGATGACCTCCTGCCGCATGAGCAGGGCGGCGATGCTCGTCCGGGAGCGGGAGACCGCCCGCCAGGCGCGTTCGGGGTCGGCGTCGGGGCGCAGCGGGTCGGGGCCCAGGCGCTCCTGGACGGCGAGCTTCTCCTCCTCAGTGACGACCTCGCAGGCCGAGGGGCCGCGCAGGTCCGCCCAGCCGGAGGCGTTGACCAGCCGGGCCCGGACGGCGCCGACCGGCGGAGGCGGAACGGCGAACCCGTCCGCGTCGCGGACCAGGTCGATCCGGTCGGCCCCGGGGGCGCGGGGCGCGCCCAGGTGGCGTTCGCCGTCGGCGTCACCGAAGGTCCAGGCGCCGTACAGTCCCAGGTGGACCCGCAGCCACTCCCCCGAGTCGAAACCCAGGAACAGGTGCTTGCCGTGCGCCTCCCCGGCGGTCAGGACGCGGCCGTCGATCCGGGCCGCGCCGTCGGCGAACCGGCCCTGGGGGCTGGCGGCCCGCACCGCGCCGCCGCCGAAGGTCTTGTCGAAGTGCGCCGCCAACCGGTGCAGCGTGTGGCCCTCGGGCACCCGTTCCCCCCTCGTCTCGCCGAACACGGCGAAGCCGGACCTTCGCCGCATCAAGGGTAGTGCGGGTCAACGGGCTTCGAGGATCTCCCGGACGAGTCGGTCGGGGTCGGCCAGGCAGCGCCAGGCGGGGACCACCACGACGGGGTCGCCGGTGATGCGGTTGAGGGAGTCGCCGCGGGCCATGAGGCGGCGCAGCCGGCGGCCGTCGGGTTCGCGGTCCAGGAGTATGAGCAGGCGCCGGGCGCCGAAGCGGACCACCAGGTCGGCGGTCCAGCCCTCCACGGTCTGCTGGAGCTCGACGCGCGTGCCCGCCTCCCGGAGCCGGTCGACCAGAACGCGGCAGGCGCCGTCCGGGGCGTTCTCGGGCACGGCGACCAGCTCGGCGAGCGGGCCGTCCCCGGCCTCCCAGTGGGCGCGGTCGCCGACGACCACGAGCCGCTGCGCGGTGCGGGTGAGCACCGCGGACCACAGGTGCCCCATGCGGCGCACCCGGCGCTCGATGATCGCGGGGGCGCCCTGGGCGAGCAGCGGCGAGAGCACGGTGACGTCGGCCCGGTCGAGGTCGCCGCCGAGCAGGTCGGGGCCGCCGACCACGACGTGGTGGCGGAAGTTCCGCGGCCGGAGCAGGCGGCGCAGCAGCGCCACCTGGGGCTGGGTCGGGGCGACCACGGCGATGGTGCGCCCGCGCGGCAGGTGCTCGTCGATCTCGTCGACGACCACGGCCGCACGGTAGGCCTCCTCCCGGTTGATGTAGGACAGGCCGGGGGCGGCCTCGCAGACGCCCGCGACGTCGCGCCACTCGAAGGCCGGGCCGCCGCCCGGGTCGGGTGCGGTGGCCACCGATATGCGGCCGCCGTAGCAGTGGCGCGAGGCGGTCTCGGCGAGCAGCGGAGGCGCCCCGGAGTGCTCGTCCAGCCACAGGGTCTCCTCGACGGCGCGGGCGGCCGCGCGCAGCGCCGACCCGGTCCCGTGGCGCAGGCCGCGCTCGTCCAGCCGGTCGGCGGCGAGCCCGGCGGCGGCCAGGGCGCGGCGCTCCTCGTCGGGTTCCAGGGCGCTGGCCGGACCGGGGTGCGCCGGGTCGCCCACGACCAGGGCCCGGGAGGCCCGGTGCAGGGCCGGCAGCAGCTCGGAGACCCGGGTCCGCTCCGCGCCCAGCACGACGACCAGGTCGAACAGGCCCGGCCGCGGCGGCAGGGCGCGGACCTGGTCGGTGCGGCAGGCCCAGGCGGGCAGCACCTCGATCAGCCCGTCCATGCCGGGCCAGCTCGGGCCGTGGTGCCAGTTGAGGGTCTCCAGCCGGTTCTCCAGGGCGGGCCTGCCCCGCCACAGCCGGGGTTCGACGGCGGCGGCCAGGCAGGCGGCGCCGATGCGGCGGTGGTGCTGCTGGGCCTGGGCGAGCCGCTCGGTCAGCTCGCCCAGGGGCGCGTGCCGGGTGCGGCGGTCCAGGGCGGCGCGCCAGCGGCTCTCCAGGCGGGCGATGGCGCACAGCCGGGCGAGGGTCTCGGGGTCGGTGTCCAGGCCCAGTTCGCGGCGGATCGCGGAGCGGTGCTGGAAGGCGCCCAGGCCGCCGGCGAAGGCGCGTTCGGCCCGGGGCAGCCAGTACTCGGGGCCGCCGCTCTCGGGGGTGAAGAGACGGTCGGGGTCCCAGCCGTCGGCGATGCCGCGCCCGCGTTCCAGGGCCAGGTGGGCGAGCTCGTACCCGCCCGCGGCCATGCCGTCCATCTCCTCCCAGACGGCGCGGACCAGGGACCAGTGGTGGGCCAGGTCGGCGCGGGCGGCGGCGGGGTCCTCGGGGCGGGGCGGGGCGCCGCCGTGATCGGCGAGCAGCCGCCCGATGAGGCGCGCCTCGGCGGCCCGGTGCTCCTTGCCGCCGACCCGCATGACGGGGTGGCCCCCCTCGGCCCGGTGCAGGACCTCGCGGACGTCGTGTTCGGTACGCCCGCACACGAGGACCCGCTGCCCGGAGCCGACGGCGGTGCGCACCACGGCGTCGACGAGGTCGTGGGCGCCGGTGCCGGGCGGGGCGGCCACGGCGGTGAGCCGGTCGGTCATGGACGCGCACAGCGCGGTGTACCGGGCCTGGTCCAGGGGGGAGGCGCTGAGCGGGACGGGGCCGCCGTAGGGCTCCTGGTCGTCCCGGTGGGCGCGGGGGTCCCGGGGGGCTCGGGCGTCCCGGGGGGCGCGGGTGTTCCCGCCTCCGTCGACGGGGTCCGGCCCGGGGGCGCCGCCGGAGCCCTCCAGCAGGGCCTGGAGGGCGGTGTCGTCGATGGCGCCGGGGTCGATGCCGTCCCGCTCGGTGGGGTCGAGGTCGGCCAGGACCGCCTCGACGGTGCCGGGTTCGGGCACCTCGTCACCGGGGCGGGCGCCGGGTCCGGCGCGGAACAGGACGGCGACGTTGTGGGCGCCGTCGACGGGGTCGCGGGGCGCGTCCCGGGTGGCCGCCGGGTCGATGTCGTCGACCCGTTCGATCTCCAGGCGGGAGAGCAGGGTGCGCACCTTGACGGCCAGGTCCGCGACGGCCGCGGGCCGCCCGGAGGGGTCGGGGGATCCGGCGCGCAGCCGGGTCCGCAGCTCGAAGAGGTCCTCGGGGTCGGTGGTGCCCAGCCGCTCCAGCAGGGCGGCGTTGACGTCGGGCGGGCCGATCGCGCGGATCCGCGGGGCGTCCGGGGCGGCGGGGTCGTCGACCACCTGGACGTCCACGGTGAGCAGGGGCAGGGCGGCCCGGTCGGCGCCCTCGCCCAGGATGACGAGGGGGTAGCCGTAGCGCAGGGCCTGCCCGTGCCGGGCGGCCAGGCGCACGACCCGGGCGGCCGCGGGTCCGGCCGGGGTGCGGTCCCCGTCGCCGGCGAACAGGGTCTCGGCGCCGCCGGGCAGGCAGGCGCAGGTGTCGCCGTCGAGGTGGCCCAGCAGCACCGTGTGGGTGTGCACGGCCTCGCGGCGCAGGCAGGCGCGCAGGTAGCCGAGCAGGCCGCGGGGGTCGATGCCGTCGGCGGCGGGCGGCCGCCAGCGCAGGGAGGCCCCGCCCGCCCCCTGCCTGCCGATCCGGATGACCGCCGGTCGCCGCCCGGCGGACACCGGTGTCCCGTGGTCGCCGAGCTCCTGCTCATCGTCCCGTAGTGATCTCACGTCCGCCCCCGGCGTCGGTCCGGTGATCATTCGATCACACACCGCTGTCACGACCCATTGTCGTGGATAACGCGGGCCGAGATCTCCCGAACGCCGGAACCCGTACGGACTTTCAGGTTTTCAGGCACGGTCGCCGTGCAGGCGCAGGGCGATCCACAGTTCTGCGCGCACGTCGGGGTCGTCGAGGTCGGCCGGGAGCAGGTCGCGGATGCGGCGCATCCGGTACCGCAGGGTGTGCCGGTGCACGCCCAGGGCCTCGGCGGCGGCGTCCCAGCGGCCCGCGGCCGCCAGGTAGGCGCGCAGCGAGGCGAGCAGTTCGGCGCCGGAGCGCTCGGCCAGCAGCGGGGCGAGCAGTTCCTCGGCCATCCGGGTCCCGGCGGGGGTGTCGGCCAGGCCCAGCAGGCCGCCGGGCAGGTCGGCGGCGCGCACCGGGCCCCCGCCCTGGGAGCGGGCCGCCTCGCGGGCGCGCTCGGCCTGGGCCAGGGCGGCGGCGAGCCCGGTGTAGTCGGCCGGGTCGCTGATCCCGATGGGGCCGTCGAGCAGGTCGGCGACGGCCGCGGCCGGGGTGTCGGCGGCCGCCAGCAGCAGGGCGCGGCCCTCGTGCTCGGCGACGAGGACGCCGTGCGGGGGGTGGGCGCCCTGGGCCGCGTCCGCGGCGGCGATCACCACGGGGGCGGGCGGGAGCACGGCGATCAGCCGCCCGGCGCCGGGGTGGGCCGGGTCCAGGGCCCCGGTGAGCAGGGCGGCGAGCACGCCCTCGCCCATGCGGGCGATGTCGCCGTGGGCGTCGCGCTCCAGTTCCAGGGACAGCAGGGAGACGGCGGCGTTGACCAGGGTCCGCTGCTCGGGCCCCAGCGGCCCGCCGGTGCCCACGGCGAGGAACCCGCGGACCCGGCGCCCGGTGGCCAGCGGCTGGGCCCAGACGTGGTCGCCGCCCACGGTGACCGCGACGCTGGCGCGCGGCCCGGCCGCCTTGAGCCGGTCCAGCTCCCCGGCCAACTGCGCGGCCAGGTCCTGCGGGCGCGGGGCCGTCCCGCCGGGGGCGGCGTGGCGCGCGGAGCCGTCGGCCGCCAGCAGCAGCACCCGGGCGCCCAGGTCGCGGGCGAGCCGGTCGACGACGGCCTCGGCCCCGGTCAGGGCGGCGCGGGTGAGGTCGCGCTGGGCGGTGAAGGCGCGGCTGAGCCCCTCGTACTCCTCCTTGGCCAGGACCCGGGAGACCTCCTTGCCGACGGCGATGAAGGGGGTCCGCCGGGCGACCTCCAGCAGGGTGACGCCGAACTCGGCGGCCGCCTCCCGCAGCTCCTCCGGGGTCTCCTCCAGGGCGACGCCCACCCCGAACCCGAGCCCGGCGATATCGCGCCGGGCCAGCCGACGCACGTATTCGCGCAGGTCCGGCGGGGACTCGGCCCAGCGGACGCCGGTGGTGAGCAGCAGCTCGCCCCCGGCCAGGTAGGGGGTGGGGTCGGTGAGCTCGCTGACCGCGACCCACCCCACCGTGCGGTCCAGCCCCTCCTCGCCGGTGAGCGGGCGCAGCCCCAGGGAGGGGGTCCGCACCAGTCCGCCCAGGGTCGGTGGCATCGGCCCTCCACTCTTCGCGGTCGGTGGCCCCTGCCGCATTGGCGCAGGGACCTGCGTCGATTATCCACGGTGTCCATGTCCGCCGGTCCGGACGCGGCCTAGTGTCATGCGGGTCGGGGCCGCGCGCCCCGTCCCTTTCCGCACCCCGTGTCGCACTGAAGGAGGCAGACGCATGGCCGTGACCGAGGTCGCCCAGTCCCGCCGGATCGTCACCGAGATCCCCGGTCCCAAGTCCCGTGAGCTCCAGGAGCGCCGTGTCGCGGCCGTCGCCAAGGGCGTCGGCAGCGTGCTGCCCGTCTACGTGACCCGCGCCGGGGGCGGGATCGTCGAGGACGTCGACGGCAACGCCCTCATCGACTTCGGCTCGGGCATCGCCGTCACCAACGTCGGCAACGCCGACCCGCGCGTGGTGGAGCGCTCCGCCGAGCAGCTGGGCCGGTTCACGCACACGTGTTTCATGGTCAACCCGTACGAGGCGTACGTGGACGTGTGCGAGGCCCTCAACCGGATCACCCCCGGTGACCACGAGAAGCGCTCGATCCTGCTGAAC
>NZ_JBJJBV010000186.1:0-13980 GCF_045446735.1 Nocardiopsis protaetiae | reverse complement strand
ACCGGCGACCACACCCGCCCCTCCTACGACACCGGGTCCTACACCCGACCCGAATACGACACCGGCACCCACAGCCGACCCACCTACCCCGGCACCGGCGCATCTCCCTACGACAGCGGCACCCACTCCCGCCCTTCGGGCAACGAGCCGCTGTGGGGCGGGAGCGAGAACCCGGCTCCGGGCGCCCCGTCCGGGTACGGCGGCCCGGCCCCGGCCGGGCGGCCCGACCCGTTCGACACGCCCCCCGGCCCGCCGACCCCTCCGGGCGGCGGCCCCGGCTACGGCGGCGGGTACGGCGGCCCGCTCGGACCGGGTGGACCTGGCGCACCAGGGGCCCCGGGCGCCCCGGGCGGCATGCCCGGCACCGACCCGATGCGCGGCGGCCCGGGCGCGGGTTACACCCCCGCCGGCCAGAACCCGTCCTACGGCGGGCGGCCGGGCGACGGCTACAACGACGTCCTGGGCGGCGGCTACCCGCAGAGCCCGGCCGAGCCGGAGTACGACGGCTACCGCCCGCTGGAGGAGTGGCACCGCGGCGGGACGCCCGACCCCTACCGGGACGCGCCCTACGACCGGCGCGAGCAGGACCACCGGGGCTACGACGACGGCTACGGTGACGGCCGCTTCCGGTGACCGGACGCCGAATCGCCGGACACCGAACGTGATCGGGACACCCGGCCCGCGCTGAGGGCCGGACCGGCGGACGATCAGAGGTTCACAACGCCGAGGTGGCGGGTTCACCCCCGCCACCTCGGCTTTTGTTCTGTCCGGATTCATGCCCGCATCGTGTGAACACGGGAAAATGGTTACCGAAACCACAACAGCCCGTAACACAGAGCCACCCACATTGACTACAGTTGGTGACTGACACGGCACCCTTCGAGACATCTCGAAGGCCGCTCCGCCGTGCGCACCCCCCGGTCCGGACACCTCAAGTCCCCGTGCGCCTACGCATCGCCTGCCCGAACAGAACAGGAGCCACCTTGCGCAACGACGCCCAGGGAACACCGCCCGAACCGCCTCCCGCTCAAGGGCCCGCACCCCGCGCCGAACGCAGGGGCGTCGCCGCCGACGTCGGCGCCTCCCTCGTCGTCTTCCTCGTCGCCGTCCCCCTCTCCCTCGGCATCGCGGTCGCCTCCGGGGCACCGCTCATCGCCGGGATCATCGCCGCCGTCGTCGGCGGCATCGTCGTCGGCCTGGTCGGCGGCTCCGCCGTCCAGGTCAGCGGCCCCGCGGCCGGGCTGACGATCATCGTCGCCGGCCTCATCTCCACCTACGGCTGGCGGGTCACCTGCCTGATCACCCTGCTGGCCGGGCTCGTCCAGCTCGCCCTGGGCGCCTTCCGCATCGCCCGGGCGGCGCTGGCCGTCTCACCGGCCGTCGTCCACGGCATGCTCGCCGGGGTCGGCGTCACCATCGCCCTGGCCCAGCTGCACGTCGTGCTCGGCGGCGCACCGCAGAGCTCGGCCCTGGCCAACCTCACCGACCTGCCCCAGCAGGTCGCGCACAACCACACCCCGGCGGTCGCGGTCGGCGTCATCACCATCGCGATCATGTTCTGCTGGGGCAGGCTGCCCGCCCTGGGCCGGTTCCGGCCCGCCCTCATCCCCGCCGCCCTGGTCGCCGTGGGCACCGCCACCGTCATCGCCACCCTGGGCCGCTGGGAGGTCGAGACCGTCGCCCTGCCCGACTCCCTGTCCGACGCCTGGAACGGGCCCACCCTGCCCCAGGACGGGCAGTGGCACGGCGTGATCCTGGGCGTGGCCACCGTCGCCATGGTCGCCAGCGTGGAGTCGCTGCTCGCCGCGACCGCCGTGGACCGGCTGCACAGCGGCCGCCGCGTGATGCTCGACCGCGAACTGTGCGGACAGGGCGCCGCCAACACCATCAGCGGGGCCCTGGGCGGCCTGCCGGTGGCGGGGGTGATCGTGCGCAGCACCGCCAACGTGCGCGCCGGGGCCCACAGCCCGCTGTCCACCATCCTGCACGGGGTGTGGATCCTGCTGTTCGTCGCCCTGTTCGCGCACGTGGTCGAGCTGATCCCGATGGCGGCGCTGGCGGCACTGCTGGTGTTCATCGGCGTGCAGATGGTCTCCCTGGCCCACCTGCGCGACCTGCGCCGCCACCACGAGGCCGGGGTGTACCTGGTGACCCTGTTCGGCGTGGTGCTGCTGGGGCTGCTGGAAGGCGTGTTCCTGGGATTCGCGCTGGCCATGGTGGTGTCCCTGCGCCGGCTGACCCGGCTCACCGTCACCACCGAGGAGCGGGGCGGCCGCGTCCACATCACCGTGCACGGGTCCCTGACGTTCCTGGGGGTGCCCCGGCTGGCGCACGTGCTGCGCACCGTCCCGTCCGGCGCCGCCGTCGACCTGGACCTGCACGTGGACTTCATGGACCACGCCGCGTTCGAGGCCATCCACGCCTGGCGTGTGGACCACGAGCGCACCGGCGGCTCCGTCGACATCGACGAGGTGCACGAACGCTGGTACGAGCGCAGCACCAGGAGTTCGGCCCCCGCCGCCAAGACCGCCCCGCGCGGGCTGGCCCGCTGGTGGGCGCCCTGGGGGATGCGCGGCGGCGCCGAGGAGGTCGACCCCCTGGGGCTGCTCGCCGCCGGGGCCCGGGAGTACCACGCCAGCACCGCCGACCGGATGCGGTCGGTGATGAGCCGGCTGTCCCACGGGCAGAACCCGACCGCCCTGTTCATCACCTGCGCGGACTCGCGGGTGGTGCCCAACCTCATCACCGCCAGCGGCCCGGGCGACCTGTTCACGGTGCGCAACGTCGGCAACCTGGTGCCGCCCCCGGACGCCCCGGACGACGACTCGGTGGGCGCCGCCGTCGAGTACGCGGTCGCGGTGCTGCGGGTGCCCTCGATCGTGGTGTGCGGGCACTCCCACTGCGGGGCCATGCAGGCTCTGCTGGAGGGCGCCCACCTGGACCCCGACGCCGCCGACACCTCGCACGTGCGCCGCTGGCTCGGCCACGGGTCCGCCAGCCTGCTCCGCGCGGGGGAACCCGCCGGGGAGCTGGCGGGGCTGCCCACCGCGGAGGCGCTGCGCCGCCTGGCCCAGGCCAACGTCCGCCAGCAGCTCGCCCACCTGGCGCTGCACCCGCTGGTGCGCGAACGGGTGGAGTCCGGGGAGCTGGAGCTGACCGGGATGTACTACGACCTGGAGACGGCGCGGGTGCACCTGCTGGACGCCGGGACCGGGGAGTTCACCCCGGTCCAGGGCGTCCGCGACGTGGCCGACCCGGTGCCGCGGCCCCGGCCGGCGGCCGACCGGCGTCAGCCGCTGGACGAGTCCTCGGGGGCGTCGTCGCGTCCGTCCTCCTGAACCCCCGATGCCTGGTAGGTGGCGAGCAGCACGATCGCTCCGATCGCCAGGATCGGCAGGCCGAAGAGGACCACCCAGAAGAGGGTCGAGTCGAACAAGAGTCACCCATTCCGTGGACGCCGTTGCCCGCGGCCGCCGACCCCGGCGGTCGCGGGTGTCCGCCCCCGCGGCCGCGGGGGTGGAGCGCTCCGCCCAATCTATCGGTGCCCCCGCCCGCGGACCATCACCGCGGGGATGTACACACCTGCCCCCCGCACGCGAGGGACATCGGTCGGCGGGTAGGGAGGAAGCGGGTGGAGGGGAGTCGGCCGGTAAGCCGGATTCTGCTCGGTTAAGCAACTGACCTGCGCAGGCTCACGCACACCGCGTGTGACCTGCGCTTTTGCATTCTCGGTTTATCCATGCTTATCCCTCCATCTCCGGGCTTGATCCGGGATGAAAACGGGATGGCATCCCCCTCTCTCTTTGCCGGAACTCTGCCAGGCATCCGCTGCCTGACCCGCGCCGCTCAGCCACAGCAGCACCGCAGGAGGGGAAGACCATGACCGCCATCGACGACCGACCCGCCACCGCCGACCAGCCCGAGGACTCGCGCACCGCCCGCGCCGCCGCCCTGCTCGCCGACCTGACCGCCGTCACCGCCCACCTGGCCGCACAGGGCGTCGCCACCACCGGCGGCCCGGTCTGCGAGACCACGCCCGCCGGCGTCATCACCCTCGGCGCCCGCGAGTGGACCGTCACCCGCCGCTTCTACCCGCACGGCGACGTGCCGTTCATCCCCGACACGTGGGCGCTCTTCGAGGCCCCGAAGCACGACTACCGGGCCCTGTCCTACGAGACCGCCCGCCCCGGCGTCAGCCTCGCTCTGCTGCTGATCCACGCCGCCCACGAGGCGCTGCGCACCCGCCCCGCCCTCGCCCCCGCCCTGGTGTGGGAGACCCGCACCGGAGAGGACGGCAACACCTGGCGGCGCACCCGGGTCGCGACGCTCACCGACGCCCAGGGCGACATCGAGGTGATCGCGGTCGCCGACCCCAACTCGGGCCTGGGCTCGGTCGCCGCGGCGGCGGTCGGCGACGGCACCACCGAAACGGAGCGCCGCCTCATCGTCCCCGTGGCGTCCACGAACGCGACGGCCGCCGAGATCCTGCACCAGGTCGTCACGGAGCCGCACCTGGACTCCCTGGTCTGCCGCTGGTGACCCTCCCCCCCGGGGCGGGGACCCGCTCCCCCCGCCCCGGCCTCATGACCCCGTTCTAAAACGCACCCTCTGAAGGAGTTCACGTGGACAGCTACACCCGAACCATCCGGTTCTCTCGGATCGGTCTGCACACCCAGGTTCCGGACCTGACCGTCACCGTGAGGGTCGAGACGAGCGGCGGCCACAGCTACGTGTCCGGTTCCACGCTCGACACCCAGATCGCCCGGTACGCCCGCCAGTTCCTCGCCCACGACGGCGATGTCATCGCGGACGCCCACCCCGACCGGCGCACCGGAGCCATCCACGGCAAGCAGGGCGACAAGCGGATCCTGCTGGGTGAGTTCACCGTGCACCCCGAGGGCGAGGAGCTGCCCGCCCCCGGGGTCGACCTGGCCGACATCACCGCCATCGCCGAGGTGGCCGTGTACGAGCCCAAGCGGGTCCACAGCGTGGTGCGGTGCCGCACCGGCGCCCTGGTACGGGTCCACGGCGACTACACGCACAAGACCGCGAAGGTGCTCGCGGAGACCGGCTACACGACCCGCATCGTCGAGGGCGTCGTCTTGGTCTCCCTGAACGCCCGCGTGGAGCGCGAGGACGACAGCCCCCTGTGGCCCAACACCAAGACCCCCTGACCACGAAGAGGGCTCACCCGAACCGCAAGTACGGATGAGCCCCCGACCCCACATCGGCGGTCCCGGGTAACGCCTGCCAGCACACCCCGGGGCCGCCCCCACTGAAGGGACACACCCATCATGCGACACGTCTCCGTGTTCTGCGGCGTCCTCGCCGCACTCCTGGCCGCCGGGTTGGCGGTCGACGAAGGGGCGTCGGTCCTCATCGTCGCCATCCTCGCCGCCGCGTCCGGCTACGTCGCCCTGGTCGCCGCCGACACGTGGCGCCGCCACCGGGCCGCCATCCGCCGCAACACCAAGCGCCTGTTCCGCCCCGAGACCGTCGCCCGCCGGTCCCGCACCGGAAAGGGGCGCCACCGGTGACCACCACCACCCAGCTACTCCAGGGCGCCGGCCTTCTGGCCGTGCTCGCCGTCCTGGCCGTGGGCCTGCTGGTGGTTCTGCTCCGGCTGGCGGCGCTGCCGCTGGCCGGGGCCGCCCTGGTCCTTGACCACTCCGCCGACCAGATCGGCCGACTCCTGGTCTCCCAGACGGTCACCACGAACCAGGGAGGGCGACGATGACCGCCGACACCACCGAAGGGCTGTACTCCCTGCTGGAGGCCGTCCACGACGCGCTGGACGTGCCGTGGGACGCCTGCGGCACCCAGGACGCCCGGGACGACCTGATCGTCCGCCGGAGCATCACTGTGCGCGTCGCCATCGACAGCCTCCGCCGCTACCAGCGGGACCCGGTCAAGGTCGCCGTCTGGCTGCGCAAGCACGTCGCCGAGAACATGCCGATCCCCGGGAAGGAGACCAGCGATGGGTGAGCCCACCAACGAGCCGCCCACCGAGGCCGCCCCGGTCGCCCGTGTCCGCGACGCCGTCAAGGTCGCCCAGGGCATCCAGGCCATCGCCGACCGGGAACTGTTGGTCGACCCCGAGACCGCCCCCGACCCGCACGTGTCCCGGCTCCGTGACCGGCTGCTCCGCCGCCGTCAGCGTGCGTCCCTGCGGCACCGCCATCGCACCGCCCGACGTGCCGAGAAGGCGGTGGACTTCGACGCCGCCATGGACGACAAGGGCCACCGGGAGCTGCGCAAGCGCCAGCTCGCCACGTCGCCGGCCAGGAAGGCCGCGAACCTCGCCAAGATCCAAACGGCGGTGATCGGGGTCGCCGTACCCGCCGTCATCGGATTCGGGGCGGCGAGCACGGCCGGCGTCCACGCCTTCATGACCGAGTACGCGGCGGCGTCCGCCGCCGCGGCCTGGGGGTACGAGCCCGCCGTCATCACCCTGGTCAGCGGAGTGATCATCGTTCGGGCCCTGCTGCTCCGCAACGGCGCGGTACTGCCCCCGGTCGTCACCTGGATCGAACGCGGCGCCCTGGCATCCTCCGTGATCATGTGCTTAATCGGATCCGGTGTCGGTGCGATCTTCGCCCCGCTCGGGGTGGCGCTGGTGTCGGTGGTCGTCGAACGGATCCTCGCCGCGATCGCCGACGCCGACGTGGGCGACACCCCCGGAACCGCCACCCGCCCGGTACAGCCCCGCGCTTCGGCGACCGTGCCAATGACCTCTCAGGTACCGCGGTGGGTTTCCGTGTCCCCTGGGGTGCGTGTGCGCGTCGGCGGCCCCCGGGTGGGCAACTACCTCACCCCGCCCCCCCGGCGCCGTCCTGCTGCCCGTGGAGTGCGCTTCCCACGCCCGTGAGCGTGCCCGGGTACTCGCTGAAGGCGCCGCCGCGGTCGCTCAGTTGGAGAGCTGGCGGGACCGCGACCGGGCCGCCGCCACCCGCACGCGGATGCGCAACGAAGCGCTCGCCGCCGCCGCGGGAGGAGGCGCTGCGCGCGCTCTCACACGGGGCGCGGGGGAGAGCACCGCATCGTCCCGGGAGGGTGTCCGCCACGCGGGTTCCCGCGATGTGACAGGCGGCTCTCACAATACTCCTGAGGCCCCGGTAGACACCGTTCCGGAGAGCGGTGTGGGAGGCCACCAAATCGACGCCGAGCAGGGATTTGACGGCCTTCCCGACAGCGACGACAGGGAGTCCACCGAGAAGGTCATCCCCGCAGTGGAAGGCCGCCGCCTGGCCGGGCTGCGCACCCGCTACCGGATCGCCGAACACATGGCAGCGCACCCCGACCACACCGCCTCCCAGATCGCGGAGGCGCTCGGTCTGGGGGAGTCCACCGTGTACCGGCACAAGCGCACCATCGAGGCCGAAGCGGACGGGGAGGAGTGATGCCCGACCCCAACGACCACTGAACCCAGTTGCAGCGCTCACCCACGACCGCCCATAAAGGCGGCCCGCCCCGAACTTCCAGGAACCGGGCGGGCCGCCACCTCACGAGAGGCCACACCAGCATGACAGTCCACAACCCCAAAGATGAAGGCCCCCGCCTTGTCGAGATCGGCGGCGAGGTCATCCGCTTCCCCACCCGCCGCCGCACCAGCGCGGAGATCACCCCCACCCCCGAGACGAACACCGACACCCAAGAGCAGGACCAGGTCGGCA
Organism: Nocardiopsis protaetiae; assembly: GCF_045446735.1. NCBI lineage: Bacteria > Bacillati > Actinomycetota > Actinomycetes > Streptosporangiales > Nocardiopsidaceae > Nocardiopsis > Nocardiopsis protaetiae. Next base: position 6,307 of record NZ_JBJJBV010000186.1, on the reverse strand, counting down.
CTGCCACCCCGGCGACCGAGGTCGCCCGCCGCCCCACCCTCAAGCCCAACCCGATCATCCCCACCACCGTCCACAAAGCCGGAGACCTGGTCAAAAGGCCCGACCGGATCGCCGCCGCAGTCCTCAAACACGAACTCGTCCACGGACCCGTCGGGCTCGCCCGCGGCGCCGGAGCTCTCTGGCGGTGGATGACCGCAGCCGAGCTTGACCAGCACCTCGCCACGAAACCCGAACTGGTGCTGAACACCCGGAAGGTCCGCCGCCAGATCACCGGAGTTGCCGCGGGAACCCTGGTCGGCGGGGGTGTGGCTGCTTGGTTCCTCGTCGGCCCCGGCGCCGTCATCGTGCCCGTCCTCCTCGTGCTGACCGTCGCCGGCGCGTTCGAGCGGCGCCGCACCACCACCCTGACCGCCGAAGCCGGACATGGCTCCCTTGGCGCGTCCCCCTCCGGCAAGGAGGTCAAGCGCGTGTTCGTGTCCGCCCGACTCGCCCGCCGCACCGAGGACGTGCGCATCGTCGGCCCCGTCGCCCGCACCGGCGACGCCTGGGAGACCACCGTGGAACTCCCCCCGGGCACCACCTACAAGGCCGCTGCCAAGCGCCGCGGCGAACTCGCCGCCGCGATCGGTGTCGATGAGGTGCAGGTCGCGTTGGACCCCGTGAAGGGCCACAACGGGCGGGTCAAGGTGTGGGTGGCCGACGAGGACCCGATGCAGGGCGAACGGGTCGTCAACCCGCTGACCCTGTCCCGCGACCCGCAGGTCAACGTGTGGAGCGACAAGCTGTTCGCCGGCCACGACGTGCGCGGTCGCGCCGTGGTGTTCTCCATGATCGAACGCTCCTACCTGATCGGCGGGGAACCGGGCGGCGGCAAGTCGGTGGCCTCGAACAACGTGTTGGCGTTCTTCTTCCTGGACCCGAACGTGCGCGTCTACCTGGCCGACGGCAAGTTCGGATTCGACCTCATGGTCTGGGAGAACATGGCCGCCGGCGTTCTCACCGAGCGTGTCCCTGAGGCGATGGTGCCGTTCCTGGAGGAAGTCCAGCAGGAGATGGACCGCCGGTACGCGCTGCTGCGCAAGCTCGGCGTCCCGAAGATCACCGAGGACATCGCCGTGAAGTTCGGGCTTCACCCGATCGTCGTGCACGTCGATGAAGTGCAGTACTGGACTGCGGGTCCGGACAAGAAGGTCAACGAGCGCATCATGATCCTGGTCGCGGACATCGTCGGCCGGGGGCGGGCGGCCGGGATCATCACCGGGGTGGTGACCCAGCGGCCGGCGGCCGAGGTCGTGCCGAGCCGTTTGCGGGACATCCTCAGCATTCGGTGGGCGCTGCGGTGCACTACCCCCGCCGCGTCGGACACGGTCCTCGGCGCGGGGTGGGCGGGCCGCGGCTACTCGGCGGCGCTGTTCGAGCCGGACCAGCGCGGCGCCGGGTACCTGCTCGCCGAGGGCTCCAGCCCTGTGCAGACCCGGGCGGCGTTCATCGATCCGGCGAAGGGTGAGCTCCAGGCGCTCGCGAACCGCGCCTACCAGTTGCGGAAGGAAGCAGGGACGCTCCCAGCGTCGGAGGACCGCCCCGAGATCCGGCTGTTGACCGCGATGTTGGACGCGATGGGTCACCCGAAGGGGGCGCACACCGCCGACCTGTTGGCGTGCCTGGCGGCGGCGTCGCCGGAGTACGCGGGGTGGGATGCGGCCCGCCTGGCGGACGCGGTGAAGGGGCTCGGGTTGTTCCCGGGGCAGTTGGACATCGGCGGTAAGAACCGGAATGGGTACAAGCGGGAGCGTGTGCAGGAGGCTCTTGACCGGGCCTGAGCCGGGTCTACCGGAGCCTCTAGCGGGGGTCTAGTCCTAGGGTTCCAGACTCTAGGATCTAGACCCCCTGTCTAGGTTCTTAGATCCTCTGTGACCTGCAATCTAGGGGATCTAGACCGGTTAAAGAGGTGGGTTCTGTACGGCCTCCAGGCGCACCCTGGGGGCCGTTCGCATGCGGGGCCAAGAAGAACGCACCGCCCACCTACTTGCTTTCTACGTATAGACCACATACATTGAGCGTGTACATAGAAACCAATTGGAGGCGGCATGCCGAACAAGACGCTCTACATCCGCGACGAAGACCTCCCCATCTGGGAACGCGCCGACAAGGCCAGCAAGGCCGCAGGGGTCAGCACCTCTCAGGTCGTTGCTGACGCCCTCCGGAACTACCTGCCCAACCCAAAGGACATCCAGGTCGCCTATGAGACGGGGGAAGACGCCTCCATCACGCACGACGGCCGCCCCCTCCTGGAATACGGTCGGCACGCCGCCCACGGACGCGGCTGGACTCTGAACTACATGGACAAGGACGACCCCGGCGGCACCTTCATCGTGGAAGACGAGTTCACGCCCGGCGACCTGGGAGACTCCCTCGCGATGATCAAGTGGGCCCGCGAGAAGGTCGCCGCAGCTCTGGCGGACCCGGCGCGCAATGCCGAAAAGATCACCGTGGAGGTCGGCGACCCGGCCCTGACCGTGGGGTTCCGTGGCCGATGGCTGGTCACCCCCGACCGGGACGACACCCGAACGAGTGAGAAGGGGTACGACGCGGGCGCCTACTGGGGTGTGGCTCTCACCGAACGAGGACGGATCGCGGTGTACTCCGCGCACTGCAACGACGGCTGGGCACCCCAGCTCGACGACTACGACGCCCTCAGGGATGCCGAGATCCCCGCCGACATCCGCGCGATGGCAGCCCGGGAACTCGGTGAGACCACCGAGAGCACTGTCGTCTGGCGGGACATCTGATGGCGTTCTGTGAGCGCTGCCAGGAGCAGAACTATGACCAGAAGGCCAACCACGACGGTCCGTGCATGGCCTGCCAGGGGATGATGCTTCTCGCGGACGGCGTTCCCCTGTCCTCCCTGCCGCCGCACGAGGTCGTCGAGGAAGGCGTCAACATGGCTGGTCAGTGGTACATGCGGGTGCGCTATGCCGACGGGTCCTTGGACCTCATCGACCAGTAGCTTCGACTGCTCTACGACCCCCGGACACCGTTCGGGGGTCGTTCTGCGTTGCGACCTGGGCACACCCCTGACAGCACGAAAGCCCCGCCCTACCCTGAAAGCAGCGACGCAACAGGGAAAGGCGGGGCCCACATGCCCGAGGATATCTCGATCGGCGACACCCTACGAGACCTCCGCGCACAACGCGCCCTCACACAAGAAGGACTCGCAGAAGCCGCTGGACTCCACGTCAACACCCTCCGCAAGATCGAGCAGGGCGGCACCGGGTCCATGGAGACCTACCACCGGCTCGCCCGTTCCCTCGGCGTCACCACCGGTCGCCTCATCGCCGGACAACCCGCCCGCCGCCAAGACCACGGCGACGACAACAAGGTGTCCCTGCTGGCGATGCGCCGTGCCATCTCCCCGCCCGTCGGGTTGGACGGACGCGCCGCGCTCCCCGAGGAAGAACCCGACCTGACCGCGCTGCGTGCTGCGGCCGAAGGGTTCGCCCGCTCCTACCACTCCGACCGGTACCGGGACATGGCCGTCCTGGTGCCAGAGCTGGTCACCTCCGCCCATGCTGCGGTCGCCCACTACACGCACACCCCCCAGGAAGCGGAAGCGCGTCGGGTGCGGTCGGAGATCCTCCAGCTCGCTGGCCGCTACCTGACTCAGGTGCGTGCCTACGACCTGGCGCACATGGCGCTCACCGACGCTGTGCGCGATGCCGCCGCTGCGGGGGACCGGCTCAACGCCGCCGCGTCGATCATCGGGCAGGCATGGGTGCTGCTCCGGCAGGGCCGCCTCGATGAAGCGGAGGAGCTGTCTACCGATACGGCCGACCAGGTGGAGCCGCGCATCAGCAAGGCCACCGGCGAGGAACTCGCCGCGTGGGGTTGGCTACTCCTGCGCGCGTCCGCCGCCGCGGCCCGCAACAACCGGCCCGAGGAGGCCCGGGAGGCGATCACCCTGGCTCGTACCGCCGGCACCGCGTTGGGGACCGAGGTGACCCACCGGTTGCGCGGGTGGGTGTCCTTCGGGCCGACCACGGTGGAGTTGAAGGCGATCGAGAACGAGGTGATCGCTGACCGGCCCGACCGGGTGCTCACCCTGTCCGAACCGCTCACCCCAGGGAAGTCGACCTCCGACAACTGGAACCGGCACATGCTGGATGTGGCCAAGGCGCACGCCCGGATGCGTCACGACCACGAGGCCACGGACGTGTTGGCGGGGCTGATGCGCACGTCCCCGCAGTGGTTGTCGCATCAGCGATTGGCGGAGGAGACCTTCGCCGAGGTGCGGGGGCGCCGCAAGCGGTCACTGACGTCCGATCAGCGCAAGCTCGCTGCCCTGTTCGCCCGCTGAACCTCCGCTGTGCGTGGTAGTCGCCAAGCCAGGTGGGTTCGGAACTACCACGCTGGGTGTCTGTAGTGCTGGTCACACGGTCCGTAGCGTCGTTCTCACCACGACTTCCCCGAGGTGAGCGATGATGACCGACCAGCGCGCTCCGGAACGCGCGGCCCTGCACGGGCATCCGTCCGCGATCGAGACCATCGCGGCCGACTACCCCGACTGGAACATCTGCCGGGGCGGCCACCGGCACGGGCCGTGGCAGGCCACCCGCGGGGAGACCACGCTGTCGGCCGACTCGCCCGCCGGCCTCCTGGTCAAGCTCGAAGCGCAGGAACTCGCGCGCCTCCAGGCGGAGCACACCGGCCGGTGGAAGGTGTGGCGGACGCCCCGGTACTGGATGGCGACCGCCCTCGTCGACGGTGTCGAGCCGACCCTGATGGAGGAGACGCCCGCGGCGTTGGAGGCCCGGATGTGCAACCCGCAGAGGTGGGGAAACCAGCCGGTGACGGGCGGGGAGGGGAACCGGTGAGCGAGGACACCACCATCCCCGACGACCCCCAGGACCCGCAGGACGGCGACGAGAAGCCGAAGCGGCCGGAGCCGATCGTCCGCGGCCCGCGCGGCATCGGCACCATCCTCCCCGGGCTCGGATGGGCGTTCGGGGACTGACGCAGACTCCCGCGCGCCCGACCCGTCCTGCCGGGCGTGTGGGACAAGAATGCGGCGCCCCACCCTGGCCGACACCTGGGGAGGGGAGGCGCCGCCGCCCGGCCGACAGGGAGTGCCGGGCACGCCCCCGCCCCAGCAGTGGGGCGGGGGTCTCACTACTCCCCTGAGCCACCCCTGAACACCTCCGCTTCCTCCCTAACCCGAAGTAGCGAGCCGCGGCGTGACAGGCCATACCACTCCGGGCGAACGAGCGGCAGATAGTCCTTGTAGTAGTCGACACCCTGAGAAGCGCACCACTGCTTCGTCGCGGCCTTCTGCTCCCGCAACGCCAGGTACCGAGCCCAGGTATCTGACTCTCCGAGGTCACGGGGAATGAAGTGGCGCCACCCCCCAGGACGCAGTTGCTCGGGAAGGTCGCCCATCGACGCCAAGCGTCCCTTCTTGCGCTTCACGCGATCCTCCTGGGCCCGTAGGAGCCCCGGGCAGCGCCACGCCGCTGCGGCCGGCGCACATCCTCCTCGTCCCCGCTGGGCAGGCGCAAGGACGCCAGCAAGCGGGCAAGGACCAACGACTGCTGACGCGACTCCACCAGAAGCGGGTGTGGTACCTCGTCGCCGTATCGGTTTGCCACCGTCAGCGGAGCATCGGCCAGGGCCTCGGCCATCTCGTCGAGGCGGTCGACGCACCGGACGGCCTGCACAAGCAGCAACTCCTCGTGGGAGTCGAGATCGTAGTCACCCACGACCGACTGCCAAAGCTTTCGTCCCGACGGGCCCGAGCCTTTCGGAGCCGCCAAGGTGTTCTTTGGTGCCATGGAAAGACCTCCAAGGGTCATGTGAGCTGGTAAGCGAGGAAGCTCTTAGCTTGAGATTTAACCTGTCTGGTTCTTGTGTTCTGCCAGGGTCGCGGCGCGTTTGACGGTTTTGCCGACCTCATGCCGGGGCGCGGGCCCGTGGTTCTTCATCCCGGGAGGCCGCCCGGGACCGGGCCGGGAGGGTTTGGGCGCACCCGCCGGACAGGTCACCCTCGGCCGGAGGTGGCGAAACCCGCGCCGCACCCGGGCCGGGGACAGACGGCCCGGCCGGGCCGCCCGCTCCCACGGGCGGCGCAGGTCCTCCGCGACCGGACGGGCCAGCCGCAGCTGGGCGTGCGCGGCGATCACCAACCACGTCCACCGATCGGCGGCCTCGGGCGAGCGCACCCGCGGGGCGGTCCAGCCCAGGGTCTGCTTGAACAGCCGGAAAGTGTGCTCCAGATCGAACCGGCGCAGGAACGCCCGCCAGATCAGGTCCACCT
>NZ_JBJJBV010000185.1:0-13705 GCF_045446735.1 Nocardiopsis protaetiae | reverse complement strand
GACGAGCTCGGCGTCGTGGGCGCCCTCGACGTAGATCCGGCCCTTCCGGGCCGTGCGCGCCTTCAGCCCCCGCACCGCGACCGAACCCGAGGCGCTGCGCAGCGGGCCGCGCGGCGCGGCGGCCGGCCGCACCAGGGTCACCGGCTCGCCGTCCACCAGGAAGGCCGCCGGCTCCAGTCCGAACACCCGGCGCCGCCCGTGCCGGTCCTCCAGGGTCACGGTCGCCTTGTCCCAGCCGACCACCGCGCCGCAGAACGCCTCCCCGGCGTCCTCCACCACGAGGTCACGGCTGAGCGGGACCTCGGGTACCTCCTTCTTGGGGCGGTTGCGCGCCTGGGCCAGCACATCACGGCCGTACCGGCCGGTTCCCTTGGTAGCCACGGTGGTGCAGTCTACAGACGACGCATCCGCCCGCCGGGGACCCCGGGAGGGCGCCGCCCCGCGCCGACCCGCCCGGTGCCGACCCGCCCGGGGAGCGGCCGGGGTTTGCGCCCGGGCATAGAATTAGCACTGAGGTCCATGGAGTGCCAGGAGGTGGCGAGTTGCTGGATGAGCGCAAGCTCGCGGTCCTGCGTGCCGTCGTCGAGGACTTCGTCAACACCAACGAACCCGTCGGGTCCCGGGCACTGGCCGAGCGCCACCGCCTCGGGGTGTCCCCGGCCACCATCCGCAACGACATGGTCGCGCTGGAAGAGGACGGGTACATCACCCAGCCCCACACCAGCGCCGGGCGCGTGCCCACGGACAAGGGGTACCGGCTCTTCGTCGACCGCCTGTCCTCGGTCAAGCCCCTCTCGGCCGCCGAGCGGCGCGCCATCGAGTCGTTCCTCAGCGGCGCCGTCGACCTCGACGAGATCGTCGCCCGCACGGTCCGGCTGCTCGCACAGCTCACCCGCCAGGTGGCGATCGTCCAGTACCCGTCGCTGACCCGCTCCTCGGTCCAGCACGTCGAACTGGTCCCCCTCGCCGGCCAGCGGCTCATGCTGGTGGTCATCACCGACACCGGCCGGGTCGAACAGCGCGTCATCGACGGCCTGGGCGAGATCGACGCCGACGCGGTCGCCGACCTGCGCGGCATGCTCATCCGGGCCACCGCCGGGCGCCCCCTCGCGGAGGTCCCCGGCGCGGTCGAGGACCTGCCCCAGCAGGTCCCCGAGGAGAACCGCGCCATGGCGGCCTCGGTCCTGTCCGTGCTGCTGGAGAGCCTGGTCGAGCGCCACGAGGAGAAGATCGTCCTCGCCGGCACGGCCAACCTCGCGGCCGTCGACTTCGCCGCCAGCCTGAGGGACGTCCTGGAGGCGCTGGAAGAGAACATGGTCCTCATCCGTTTGCTGGGTGAGGCGAAGGACCCGTCGATGCTCACGGTGCGCATCGGCGCGGAGAACTTCCACGAGGGGCTGCGGTCCACCTCGGTCGTGTCGGCCGACTACGGTGTGGGAAACCAGTCGCTCGCCAAGATCGGTGTCGTGGGACCCACCCGGATGGACTACCCCGGGACGATGGGGGCGGTACGCGCCGTTGCTCGGTATGTCGGACAGATTTTGGCAGGACAGTAACTCAGTGGCCAGAGACTATTACCAGGTCCTCGGTGTGCGTCGTGACGCTTCCAAGGACGAGATCAAGAAGGCGTACCGCAGGCTCGCGCGCGAGCTGCACCCGGACATCAATCCGGACCCCGCCACCCAGGAGCGCTTCAAGGAGGTGACCCAGGCCTACGAGGTCCTCTCCGACGAGAACAAGCGCCGGATGTTCGACATGGGCCAGGACCCCTTCGCCCCGGGCGGCGGCGGTGCGGGCGGCTTCGGCGGCGGCGCCGCCGGGTTCCCGTTCGACGACATCATGAACGCCTTCTTCGGCGGCGGCCAGGCGGGCGGGCGCGGCCCGCGCGACCGGGTCCGGCGCGGGCGCAGCATCAAGATCCGCGTCGAGCTGGACCTGGCCGAGACCGCGTTCGGCGTCACCAAGGACATCACCTTCCCCACCGCCATCCTGTGCGCCACCTGCCAGGGTGAGGGGACGGCCGCGGGCACCCACCGCACCACCTGTGAGATGTGCCACGGGCAGGGCGAGGTCTCCCAGGTCACCCGCTCCTTCCTCGGGCAGGTCATGACCTCCCGCCCCTGCCCCCAGTGCGGCGGCCAGGGCTCGGTCATCCCCGACCCCTGCCCCGACTGCGCGGGCGAGGGCCGGGTGCGCGAGAAGGTCACCCGCAGCGTCAAGATCCCCGCGGGCGTCGACGACGGCACCCGCATCCAGCTCGCCGGCGAGGGCGAGGTCGGCCCCAACGGCGGCCCGCGCGGCGACATCATCCTGGAGATCGTCCAGCGCCCGCACCCCACGTTCGAGCGGCGCGGCGACGACCTGCACTGCACGGTCACCGTCCCCATGACGGCGGCCGCGCTGGGCGCCTCCTTCGCGTTCGAGACCCTCGACGGCACCGAGAACATCGACCTGCGCCCGGGCACCAACTCCGGCCACGTCATCACCCTGCCGAACAAGGGCGTCACCCACCTCGACGGCGGCGGCCGGGGCGACCTGCGCATCCGCGTCGACGTGGAGACCCCGGGCAAGCTCGACGAGGAGCAGGAGGCGCTGCTGCGCAAGCTCGCCGAACTGCGCGGGGAGGACCGCGCCCCGGGCCGGTTCAGCCCCGGCCACGGCGGACTGTTCGCCAAGCTCCGCGACGCCTTCGGCGCCAAGTGACGCCGCCGGTCTTCCTCGCCGACACCGCCGACCTGGCGGCCGACACCGTCACCCTCACCGGTCCGGAGGGGCACCACGCCGCCGCGGTGCGCCGCATCCGGGCCGGTGAGGCCGTCGACCTGTCCGACGGGCGGGGGCTGCGGCTGCGCTGCACGGTCGTCGACACCGGCAGGGATCACATCGTCTGCCGGGTGGTGGAGCGGACGCGGGAGCCCGCCCCGCGCCCGCGGCTGACCGTGGTGCAGGCCCTGGCCAAGGGCGACCGCGGCGAGACCGCCGTGGAGATGATGACCGAGGCCGGGGTCGACGCGATCGTCCCCTGGGCGGCCGAGCGCAGCATCACCCGCTGGAAGGGCGACCGGACGGCCAAGTCCCTGGCCAAGTGGCGGGCCACCGCCCGGGAGGCCGCCAAGCAGGCCCGCCGGGCCCGGCTGCCGGAGGTGGCCGAACCCGCCGACCGGACCGCCGTCGCCGAGCTGCTGGCCGCCGCCGACCTGGGGGTGGTCCTGCACGAGGACGCCTCCGTGCGGCTGTCGGAGGTGAAGGTCCCGGCCGACGGCGACGGGGCGGGCGTGGTCCTGGTGGTGGGGCCCGAGGGCGGGTTCTCCGACGCGGAGCTGGACGCCTTCGACGCGGCGGGCGCCGTGCGCGCCCTGCTGGGGCCCAGCGTGCTGCGCACCTCCACGGCGGGGGTGGCGGCGCTGGCGGTGCTCCAGGCCCGCACCGGGCGCTGGTAGCCGCACCGGGCAAGAAGGAACAAAGAAGAGGGGCGCCCGACCGGGCGCCCCTCTTCTCGTCGTCGTGATGTCCCGCGGGCTACTCCGCGCTGGTGGAACCGCCCGTGGAGCTCTGCTGGTCGGTGCCGTCGCCACCGGTCGAACCGCCGCCGGTACCGGAGTCGCCACCGCCGGTGTCACCGCCGCCACCGCCACCGGTACCGCTGCCGGGGTCCTCGGTACCGCCGCCGCCACCGCCGGTGCCGCCGCCCGGCTCCTCGGTGCCCCCACCGGGGGTGGGGTCCTCGGAGGGCTTGCAGTCCTCGTTCTTCTTGGTGTCGTCCTTCTTGTCACCGGAAGAAGAGGCGGACGAGGAACCCGACGGGCAGGTCGAGGTCGCGGTGGGACCGTCGCCGCCCTCCTCCTCGGCGGGCTCGCTCGGCTCGGTCGAAGGCTCGGCCGAGGGCTCGGGCGCGGAGGTCTGCGGCTCCGGCTCGGGCGCCTCCTCCTCCAGAGTTGGCGCGGCCACGCCGCCGTCCTCCTGGGCGGGCGGGGTGCCCTGCCGGTCGGCGCCCGCGGGCACCATCTCCAGCACCTGCTCGCGCACCTGCGGGGTGGACATGGCCACCGACGCGGCGATGAGCACCGCACCGGCCACGGCCAGCGCCGGGCGCAGCCACGGCAGACCGAACCAGGCGACGCCGCGGTGGGCGGCGGTCCGCTCGCGGATGAGGTTCAGGGCCTCGGGCGAGTGCGCGACGGTGTCGGCCTCGGCCTGGAGCACCTGCCGGAGTCTGGCCTCGAAGTCGTCGTTCGCGGGATCTGTGGGGCTGCTCATGTCGTCTGCTCCAGAACCGAGCGGAGCGCCGAGATGCCACGGGATGTGTGGCTCTTCACCGCACCCCGGCTGATCCCCATGGCGTCCGCGATCTGCGCCTCGGACAGGTCGCCGTAGTACCGGAGCACGATGGCCTCTCGCTGACGGGTGGGAAGTTTGCGCAAGGCACGGATCACGGCCTCGCGTTCCAACAGGTTCAACGCGCCGTGTTCGGCGCTGGGTGCGTCGGGCAGGGCCTTGGGGGCGTGCTTCTCCACGACCGCTCGGTGACGCAGCACGGACCGGGCCTTGTTCACCACCGCCTGGCGGAGGTAGGACAGGGCCTTGTTGGGGTCGCGCAGTCGCCGCCACGCGCCGTGCATGGCCACGAAGGAGTCCTGCACGACCTCTTCGGCCGTTGCGTGGTCCCGGACCAGGAGAGCGGCGAGACGGACGAGCGGACGGTAGTGCTCGCGGTAGAGCTCCGTCACGGCATGGTCCGCGTCCCACTCCACGGCGAGCGGCGCCGTGGTGGCTCCGGCCACCATGGTTTCTGTCGTCACATCAGTTCGACGCACACCCTTGTCGCGGGGTTTACGAAAGGGCATACCTCTTCTTTTCCAGGTAGGAGCGCGATTCCATCCGAACACGCCCGGACTCGGCCGAGGGTGGAGGGCGTTCGATCCGCCGACGCGCACGGGAGCAAAGCTTATCGCGCTTCCGGGGGCGCCGAAGGTGAACCATGCCTTTCGGGGCGGATGGGACGAGTGCGGACGCCGGGCCCGGCCTGCGGCATCATGGTGCCGACCCGATGCGACGGAGGTTGCCGATGACCACACAGGCCGACTGCCTGTTCTGCAAGATCGTGCGGGGGGAGGTGCCCGCCGAGATCGTCCGCGAGGGGGAGCGGACCATCGCGTTCCGCGACATCAACCCCCAGGCGCCCACCCACGTCCTGGTCATCCCGCGCGAGCACTACGCCGACGCCGGGGCCGCGGCCGAGGCCGACACCGGGCTGCTGGACGCGGTGGTCCGCGAGGCCCGCGCGGTCGCCGAGGAGGAGGGGGTCGCCGAGAGCGGCTACCGGCTGGTGTTCAACACCGGCAGCGGCGCGGGGCAGACCGTCTTCCACCTCCATGGCCACCTCCTGGGCGGGCGCGGCCTCAACTGGCCCCCCGGATGAGCCGGAAATAACCCATCGAGCGGGTGCGGGGTGCCTTGCTAGAATCGTGGCCGTGGGCCTGGAGAGGCTGAAGGGGTTGTTCGACCCCCGGCCCGGGGCCCCACCGGCGCCGCGGCGAAAGCGGCCCGGACCGTCACATGAGGCGCCCCACCCGCCGACGGGACGCCCGACCCCGAAGGGCAGGGACAGCGGCCGCAAGGCCACACCATGGCCGAGACAACGCACACTCCGCGACGGGACGCCCAGGTCAGGGTCGTGGTGCCCGACGAGCACACGATGATCAGCCTGCTCGGCTCGGGGGACGAACTCCTCCGGGCCCTGGAGCGGTCCTTCGACAGCGACATCCACGTCCGCGGCAACGAGTTCACCATCAGCGGCTCCCCGGAGGAGACCGCCGTCGTCGTCCGCCTGATCGAAGAGCTCATCGAGCTGGCCAAGAGCGGCACCCACGTCACCCCGGACACCATCGGGCGCATGGTCCACATGCTGCGCTCACCGGGGGCCGAGCGCCCGGCGGACGTCCTCACCACCAACATCCTGTCCAACCGCGGCAAGACCATCCGGCCCAAGACGGTCAACCAGAAGCGCTACGTCGACACCATCGACCGGCACACCGTCGTCTTCGGCATCGGCCCGGCGGGTACCGGCAAGACGTACCTGGCCATGGCCAAGGCGGTCAAGGCGCTCCAGGACAAAGAGGTCAACCGGATCATCCTCACCCGCCCCGCGGTCGAGGCCGGCGAACGCCTGGGCTTCCTGCCCGGCACCCTCTACGACAAGATCGACCCCTACCTGCGGCCGCTCTACGACGCCCTCCACGACATGCTCGACCCGGACTCCATCCCCAAGCTGATGGCCGCCGGCACCATCGAGGTCGCCCCCCTGGCGTACATGCGCGGCAGGGCGCAGCCCGTGGACACGCCCGTGCTCACCCCGGACGGCTACCGGCCGATCGGTGAGCTGGAGGTCGGCGACCTTGTCGTCGGCTCCGACGGCAGGCCCACCCCGGTGCTGGGGGTGTACCCGCAGGGGGAGAAGGCGATCTACCGCTTCTCCGCCCAGGACGGGTCCGCCACCCTGTGCTCGGAGGACCACCTGTGGACCGTGCGCACCAGGGACGACGCCCGCCGGGGCAGACCGCCCCGGGTGCTCACCGCCAAGGAGATCGCCGAGAGCGGCCTGCGCAGCTCCCACTACCGCAAGTACGAGCTGCCGCTGCTCAGCCGGCCGGTGGAGTTCCCCGAGCGTGAGGTCCCCATGGACGCCTACGCCCTGGGGCTGCTGCTCGGCGACGGCTGCCTGACCGGCACGACCACGCCGAGTTTCGCCACCCGCGACCCCGAGCTGGCCGAGGCCCTGGACGCGGCGCTGCCCGGTATCCGGGTGCGCCACAAGTCCGGGGTGGACTACATCCTCAACCGGGAGAGCGCTCCGGGCGACGTGATCACTATCGCCAACCCGGTGACGGCGATCATGCGCGAGCTGGGGCTGTGCGGGTCCGACTCGGGGACCAAGTTCGTCCCTGACGACTACCTGTACAACACCGCCGAGGTCCGGCTCGCGCTGCTCCAGGGCCTGCTGGACTCCGACGGCGGGCCGGTCGTGCAGAAGGGCCGCACCTGCCGGGTCCAGTACACCACCGCCTCGCCGCGTCTGGCCGACGCGGTGCGGTTCCTGGTGCGCTCGCTCGGCGGCGTCGTGTACAGCCGGGTCCGTCCCGCCGAGGGCCGGACACCCGGCCTGGCCCGCGGCCGGGAGGTCTTCCACCGGCACGACGCGCACATCCTGGACCTGCGGCTGCCCGAGGGCATCGCCCCGTTCCGGCTGGCGCGCAAGCGGGAGCGGTACGACACCACCGGCGGCGGCCGCCCCATGCGGTTCGTCGACGCCATCGAACCGGCGGGCACCGCCGAGTGCGTCTGCATCCAGGTGGCGGCCGAGGACTCCCTCTACGTCACCGACGACTTCCTGCTCACGCACAACACGCTCAACGACTCCTTCATCATCCTGGACGAGGCGCAGAACACCTCGCCCGAGCAGATGAAGATGTTCCTGACGCGGTTGGGGTTCGGGTCCAAGATCGTGGTGACCGGTGACGTCACGCAGGTGGACCTGCCCAACGGGCAGGCCAGCGGGCTGCGGACCATCGAGTCGATCCTGCGTGATATCGACGACATCGCGTTCTGCAAGCTGAGCAGCGAGGACGTGGTGCGGCACAAGCTGGTCGGGCAGATCGTCGACGCCTACGGGCGCTACGACGCCGACCGGCAGAACGGTGCCGGGGGCGGGCCGGGGGATCGGCGCGGCGGCCGGGGGCGGGGCCTGTCGCCCCGCCGGGAGTCGGCCGACACCCCGGGCGAGGACGCGAGCGGCAGCGGTCACCCGCGACAGCGGGCAGACTAAGGGGTATGGCAGTGGAGCCGGTGGGCGCGCCGTGTGCGGGCCCACCGCTTCCGCTGCCCGAGGGGTGCCCGCCCGGCGGCGCCCGACCGCAACCGATCGAGTGAGGCATCCGCAACAGATGAGTATCGACGTCGCCAACGAGTCCGGCGTCACCAGTGTGGACGAGGAGCGGCTCTCCCGGCTGGCCCGGTTCGTCCTGGACGCCATGCGGGTGCACCCGCTGGCCGAGCTGTCCGTGGTCCTGGTCGACGAGGGCCCGATGACGGACCTGCACGTGCGGTGGATGGACGAGCCCGGACCCACGGACGTGCTGTCGTTCCCCATGGACGAGCTGCGCCCCGGCGGCCCCGGCCGCACCAGCGAGCCCGGCGTCCTGGGTGATGTGATCATCTGCCCGCAGGTGGCCGAGCGCCAGGCCGAGAAGGCCGGGCACAGCACCGAGGCGGAGATCGACCTGCTGTGCACGCACGGCATCCTGCACCTGCTCGGCTACGACCACGCCGAGCCGGACGAGCACAAGGAGATGTTCGGCCTCCAGGGTGAGATCCTCGCCGCCTGGCGCGAGGGTGAGGACCTGCGGGTCGCCGAAGGGGACGAGAGCGCCTGATGAGACCGTCGGTGTGGCCCGATGTCGCCGCCCTGACCACCGGCGACCCGGTCGAGTGGATCACCTCGTTCGCCATCGCCCTGGTGCTCACCGCCGTGGCCGGGTTCCTGGTGGCCGCCGAGGTCGCCGTCACCCGGGTGGCGGCCGTGGGCCTGCCCGAGGGTTCGGGCCGGGGTTGGGAGAAGGTGGGCGCCGACCCCACCCGCCACCTGAACGTGCTGCTGTTCCTGCGCGTGGTGTGCGAGGTGTGCGCGGTCATCGCCGCCGCGGTCGGCATGGTGTTCCTGCTGGGCCTGGGCTGGCCCGCGCTGATCGCGACGGCCGTCGCGATGGTCGTGGTGGAGTCGGTGCTCATCGCCGTCACCCCCAGGATCCTGGGCCGCCAGTTCTCCGGGCAGCTGGCCCGCGCCTCCGCGGCGATCGTGTACCCGGTCCAGGTCGTGGTGGGCCCGCTGGCGCAGCTGCTGGTGGGCGCCGGGCGGGCGCTGACCCCGCGCGGCAAGGGCGACCGGGAGGGGCCGTTCAGCACCGAGGTGGAGCTGCGCCAGCTGGTGGACCTGGCCGAGCAGGGGGAGGTCATCGACCCCGAGGAGCGCCAGATGATCCACTCGGTGTTCAAACTCGACGACACGTCGGTGCGCGAGGTCATGGTGCCCCGCCCCGACATCGTGTTCACCGCCCGGGAGGCCGACGCCGACGCGGTGCTCACCCTGGCCCTGGGCAGCGGGTACTCGCGCATCCCCGTCACCGGGGAGGACGAGGACGACGTCGTCGGCATCGTCTACCTCAAGGACCTGGTGGATCAGCTCCGCGACCGCTGGGCGGCCGCCGCGGGCAACCCGGACGCCGAGGTGCCGCTGACCGCGGGCGACGTCATGCGCCCGGCCACCTACGTGCCCGACACCAAGCCCATCGACGAGCTGCTGCGCGAGATGCAGAAGCAGCGCAACCACGTCGCGGTGGCCATCGACGAGTACGGTGGCACCGCCGGTCTGGTCACCCTGGAGGACATCGTGGAGGAGATCGTCGGTGAGATCACCGACGAGTACGACCACGAGATCCCCCCGGTGCAGTGGCTGGACGAGGACCGGGTGCGGGTGACGGCGCGGCTGCCGCTGGGCGAGCTGGCCGAGCTGTTCCCGGAGCAGGACCTGGACGTCGACGACGTCGAGACGGTGGGCGGCCTGGTGGCGTTCGTGCTGGGCCGGGTCCCGGCGGGCGGGGCCCAGGCGCAATACGCTGGGCTGCGGCTCACCCTGGAGGGCAAGAGCAGCCGCCGCAACCGCATGACGACCGTCCTGGTCGAACGCCTTCCGGAGGAACAGGGTGAAGGCGACCGGGGCGGGAACAAGAACACAAGGAGCACGGAACAGTGAGCGACACGACCCTGGGCGCCGAGGACACCAAGCTCGTCACCCTCGCGCGCGCCTCGCGGGCCCGCAACGCCGCCGCCGAGGGCGCCGCGGTGCGCGACGAGACCGGCCGCACCTACGTGGCGACCACGGTGTCGCTGCCCTCGCTGAAGCTCAGCGCACTCCAGGCGGCGGTGGCCGCGGCGGTCTCCGGTGAGGCGACCGAACTGGAGGCCGCGGTGGTGGTCACCGCGGTGTCGGAGCTCGACGGGGCCGATCGCGCCGTGCTGGACGACCTCAAGACCAGGACGGTGGTGATCGCCGCCCCCGACGGGGTGCCGGCGAGCATCCACCGCCGCTGAAGAAGGACACATGAACGACCTCGACCTGGAGAAGCTGCGGGTGCCGTTGACGATGCCCTCCTACCCGGAGGGTTTCCGCAGCGGGTTCGCATGCTTCGTCGGCCGCCCGAACGTGGGCAAGTCCACGCTGATGAACGCCCTGGTCGGCCAGAAGGTGGCGATCACCAGCAACCGGCCGCAGACGACGCGGCGGACGGTGCGCGGGATCGTGCACCGGCCCGACGCGCAGCTGATCATCGTGGACACGCCCGGACTGCACAAGCCGCGCACCCTGCTGGGGGAGCGGTTGGACTCGCTGGTGCGGTCCACGCTGGTCGAGGTGGACGTGATCGCGTTCTGCCTGCCCGCGAACGAGCCGATCGGGCGCGGTGACACCTACATCGCCAAGGAGCTGGCCGAGCAGACGAACACCCCGGTGGTCGCGCTGGTCACCAAGACCGACCTGGCCGACAAGGCGCAGGTGGGCGAGCAGCTGATGGCGGTGAACGAGCTGGGGGACTGGGCGGACATCGTCCCGGTGTCGGCGCAGGCCTCCTACCAGCTGGACACCGTCACCGACGTCCTGTGCTCGCACCTGCCGGAGGGGCCGCCGCTGTACCCGGACGGCGACCTCACCGACGAGCCGGACGAGATGCTGGTGGCGGAGCTGATCCGCGAGGCCGCCCTGGAGGGGGTGCGCGACGAGCTGCCGCACTCGATCGCGGTGGTGGTCGACGAGATGGGGGAGCGGGAGAACACCAGGCCCGGCAAGGAGCTGGTGGACATCTACGCGTCGATGTACGTGGAGCGCCCCAGCCAGAAGGCGATCGTGATCGGCAGCAAGGGCTCGCGCCTGCGCGACGTGGGCTCGCGGGCCCGCAAGCAGATCGAGGGCCTGCTGGGGCAGCGGGTGTTCCTGGACCTGCGGGTGCGGGTGGCCAAGGACTGGCAGCGCGACCCCAAGCAGCTGCGCAAGCTGGGCTTCGACCAGCCGACGTAGCGGGATGGACGGTGACGGGCCCCGGAGCGATGTGCTCCGGGGCCCGTTCGTCGTCTGCGAGGCGCCGGCGGGGTTCTGGAGGCTCCGGAGGAGACGTCCGGGGAACGAGGACTTCGACGTAGGAGCCGAAGGTTCCCGCCCTCAAAGGGCGCCGAGCACGGCAAAGGGAAAGGCTGTCGGCCGTAGGCCGCCCGTTGAGGGCGGTGGTGGGCGACGGGCGGGCGGAGCGGAGGGCCGAAGCAAGCGAGGCTCAGTTCTGGTTGTTGAGGTCCCCGGCCAGGGTGGCCGCGCACTGCTGGACGATGGGGGCGGCGCGGTTGACGAAGTCCCAGCTGACCCGGGCCTCGGGCCCGGAGATGGACACGGCCATCCCGGAGGGGGCGCCGGTGACGGGGACGGCGACGCAGCGCACGCCGATCTCCTGTTCGCCGTCGTCGATGGCGTAGCCGTTGTGGCGGATGGTGTGGAGTTCGGCGACGAACCGCTCGGGGTCGGTGATGGTGCGGTTGGTGGCCGCTGGCATGCCGGTGCGCCGGACGGTGGCCAGCGCCTCGTCGTCGCTGAGCTGGGAGAGCAGTGCCTTGCCGACCCCGGAGGAGTGCGGCAGGACCCGGCGGCCCACCTCGGTGAACATGCGCATGGCGTGCGGGGAGGGCACCTGGGCGACGTAGATGGCCTTGTCGCCGTCGAGCATGGCGAGGTTGGCGGTCTCGCCGAGTTCCTCCACGAGCTGGGCCAGGTGGGGGCGGGCCCAGGTGCCGAGCATCTTGGCGGCCTTGTCGCCCAGGCCGATGAGGCGGGGGCCCAGGGCGTAGCGGCGGGAGGGGAGCTGGCGCACGTACCCGTTGCCGACCAGGGTGCGGATGATCCGGTGGATGGTGGGCAGGGGGAGCCCGGAGGCGTCGGCGAGCTGGCTGAGGGAGGCCTCCCCGCCGGCGTCGGCCATGATCTCCAGCAGCGCGAAGGCGCGGTCGAGGGACTGCACGCCTCCGGTGCGCCGGACCGTGTCGTCGGGGCGGGCCAGGTCCGCGCCGGATGTCTGTGAGGCTGCCAAGGATCGTGCTCCCATGCTGAGGGCCGCTGCGGTCACCCTCCTTATTTTGCAATACGAAAGAGGTTTTTCGCTCTTGCTTTCCGAGGGAACTCCCGGGACCCGTGTTCCAGGCCACTCCGAGACCTTGTTCTTCCGGATCGCAGAAGTTAGTATCCGCATATAGGAATTTGTGCGTGTCTTGCTCAGACGCGCCGACGACGGAGGAGGACATCGGACGTGGCCAAGGACAGCCCCCGGGACCTTGCGGATCTGGTCACCGGACTCGACTCCCGGCTCGCCGGCGCCGACGCCCGCCTGGGCCGGGAGTACCCCGGCGCGCGCGGCGACCGGCAGCCGGTGCACAGCGTGTACGTGCCCGCCGACCGCGTCGGCCCGGGCCTGGCCGCCGACTGGGGCGCGCAGGCGCTGGCCGCGCTCGACGAGTACGCCCCCGAGCCCGCCGACCTGGCCCGCGTCACCGGCCTGGACGAGCGGGCCGTCGCCGACGCCCTGCCCCGCGTGCGCGCCAAGCTCGCCACCGAGCCCGTCGAGGACCTGCGCGCCGACTTCGAGGACGGCTACGGCGCCCCCGGCGACGAGGCCGAGGACGCCCACACCCGCGCCGTCGCCGAGGCGTTCGCCGCCGACCTGGCCAAGGGGGTGGCCACCCCCTACTTCGGCATCCGGATGAAGGGCATGGAGGCCGCCGGACGCCACCGCGGCGTGCGCACCCTCGACCTCTTCCTGCACACCCTGCTCCAGGCGCACGGCTCCCTGCCCGAGGGCCTGGTGCTCACCCTGCCCAAGATCACCTCCGTCGAGCAGGTGGAGGCGATGGCCTGGCTGGCCGGGCGCCTGGAGCGGCGGTACGGCCTGGACGAGGGGCGGCTCACCTTCGAGCTCCAGATCGAGACCCCCCAGTCGATCCTGCTCGCCGACGGCACCATCGCCATCCCCCGGATGATCGCCGCCGGCCAGGGGCGCGTGACCGCCCTGCACTACGGCACCTACGACTACAGCGCCGCCTGCGGCATCACCGCCGCCCACCAGAGCCTGGCCCACCCGGTGGCCGACCACGCCAAGTCCGTCATGCAGGTGGCCGCCGCCGGAACCGGCGTGTGGCTCTCCGACGGCGGCAGCAACATCCTGCCGGTCGGTACCCCCGAGGAGGTGCACGCCGCCTGGCGGCTGCACGCCGGGCTGGTCCGCCGCTCCCTGGAACGCGGCTTCTACCAGGGCTGGGACCTGCACCCCAACCAGCTGACCATCCGCCACCTGGCCGGTTTCGTGTTCTACCGTGAAGCGTTCGCCCCGGCCGCGGCCCGGCTGCGCGCCTACCTGGGCTCGGTGGAGGGCGGCAACGTCGCCGACGAGCCCGCCACCGCCCAGGCGCTCGCCTCGGTGCTCGCCCAGGGGCTGCGCTGCGGTGCCCTGGACGGCGACGAGGTCGCCGCGGCGACCGGCACCGACGCCGACACCCTGCTGGCCCTGGCCACCCGCCGGGTGGGCTGACCCGGTCCGGCGCCCCGGCACGGAACGGGCGCCGGACC
>NZ_JBJJBV010000184.1:0-24212 GCF_045446735.1 Nocardiopsis protaetiae | reverse complement strand
CGGGCCGGGCGGCTCGGGCGGCCCGGGCGGCCCGGTGTCGAGCAGGCGGCAGCGGACTCCGCGGACGAAGACGTCGTCGAAGACCGCGTCGATCTCCGCGGCGTCCAGTCGGCGCACGGTCACCCCGGCGGGGGCGTCGTCGGTCACGGTCGTCCTCCTTCCCATCGGGACTCGGGCTCCGGCTCGCCGGAGCCCGAGTCACCGGACACCAGGGGGCGCAGCGCGGCCACCCACCCCCGGACGGCGGCCGCGTCCGGGCCGTCGGGGTCGAACAGCGCCGCGACCAGGTCGACCCGCTCGGGCGGGCCCTCGCCGTGGGACACCAGTTCCGCGCGGACCGCGCTCACCCGGCCGTGGCCCACGCCCGAGCCCGAGCCCAGCGTGTCGAAGGGCACCGTCGCCAGGTCGCGGACGACGAGCGCGCACAGGCCCAGGATGGCGTCGTCGGGGTCCTCGATGTCGAACACCGCCTCGGCGCTCCCCCCGCACTGGAGGTCGTCGGTGAAGAGGCGCCCGTCCACGGAGTCCCCGAACAGGGGGTCCACGGTCATCCGGGTGGCCGTCACCATCGCACCGCCGGTGATCACCGGGACCTCGCGCAGCCGCACCCGGGAGGGCCGGGGCGCGGCGTCCCGCACCGGGGTGTCGGCGCCCCACCAGTGGCCGAACCAGTCCCGCAGCCGCGGCCCGGACCCGCCCAGGGCCTGGGCGGCGTCGCGCACCGACCGCGCCGCGATCCGCTTGACCAGGGCGAACAGGGCGGTGTCGCCGAGCACCGGCGCGATGTGCACCTCGCCCTTGTCGGGGTCCTCGACCACCGGGCGCTCCCGGTGGGCCCGGTCCACCTCGCCGAGCCGGTCGCCGGCGGGGATGTCCCCGACCGACAGCAGGCCGGGCCGCAGGGTGCCCGGCGGCGGCGCCAGCGGGTCCTCCCGCTCGGCCACCGCCAGGGACAGGCGCAGCTCGGCGCGGCGGCGCCGGTCGGGGGCGGCGACCCGTGCCGCCACGTGTGCGGCGGTGCCGGTCCGGCCCGCGGCGCGCAGCTCCCGGCCCAGGGCGTCGGGCAGGTCGGCGGGGGCGTCGGCCAGGGCGTCCTCGCCCGCCCGCCACCGCTCCCGCCAGGAGACGCCGTGGTGGGCGAACCAGTCGTGTTCGTCCCCCAGGTCCAGGCGGCGGGCCGCCCAGTGGGTGGCGCGGACCGCCCCGTGCCCGCGGCCGGTGCGCCCGCCCGGCCGGACGCCCGCGCCGCCGATCCCCTCGGCGGCCAGTGCCAGCAGCGTCAGCAGCCGGGCCTCGTCGGCGGGGGCGGGCACCCGCAGCCGCAGGTGGACGACGAACACCGTGCCCGCCGGGAGGACCTCCCACTGCCACAGCAGTCCGGGCCGGACCGTCCCGGCGGCGGGGTCCACCCTGGTGCCGGTGCGCACCGCCACCCCGGTGCCCTCCGGCAGGCGCGCGAACGCGTCGTCGACCTCCAGCGCGCTGGCCCGGGGCGCCGCCCCGTCCTCCTCGGCGGCCCCGAACAGCTCGCCGACCCGGCCGGGGTCGGCCACCCGTCCGGCCAGGGCGTGCCGCAGCAGCCCGGCCAGGGTGGTGGCGCGCAGGCGGGGCGCGCCGGTGCGCGGGTCCCGGTCCAGGTGCAGGTCCACGTCGCTCTGGGCGGCGTGCCGGGGCACCGCCTGGGCGGCGCCGATGTGGGTGTCGGAGAGCAGGCACCAGCGGCCGGCGACCTCCCACAGCACCCCGGGTCTGACGGTGTTCACCGGCGGCCTCCCTGGGCGTGCGCCGCGTCGCGGGCGCGCAGCACCCGGGCGGTCTCGGCCAGCCAGGAGGAGACGAGCGCCAGGCACAGCCGGGCGGCGGTGCGGCGCTCCCAGTCGCGGGCCCGCGGCGAGAGCCCGGCCGGGTCGTCGCGCGGCGGCAGCCCGTCGGGCAGGGACAGGTCGACGGCGGCGATCGCGGCCGCGTAGGCGGGGCTGTGGGCGGGCCGGGGGCGGTTGGCGTCCCACCAGTCGACCGCGGCCCCCGCCCCGCCGATCCCGGACAGCCAGCCGCGCACGGGGATCGGCGGGCTGCCGGGCGGCACCACCCGGGCCCGGGCCAGCGCCCGCACGGCCCGGTCGTGCAGGGTCTTGGGCGTACCGGTGCCGGAGCGCTCCCCGGTCAGGACCGCGGCCAGCCCGTCCAGGGCGGCGTCCGCGCCGTGGTGCGGGTGGGTGAGCGCCTCCCGCAGCCGCCCGACCAGGCTGGGGGTGAGGGGTTCCAGGCGGCGGGCCGACCGGCGGGCCAGCATCCGGGCGTGGTCGCGGACCGGTCCGGCGGCGGCGTTCCACAGCAGTTCGTCGTACAGGGCGGCCAGGCCCGGCTCGTCCCACTCCAGGGGGCCGTGCGCGGGGACGATGCCGCCGTCGGGCAGGGCGACGGTCCCGGCGGGCCGCCCCACCAGGGGCACCGTCTCGGGTGCGGGCGGCAGCGGGCCCCGCGGGGGCGGGTCCAGCAGCACGAACTGGCCGTGGCCGTCGATCACGCGGTCGCCCAGCGGGTCGGCCTCGATCTCCCGGACCAGGGGGGCGGGCAGGTCGCGGTCCAGGCGCAGCCGCACCACCGCGCCGGGTGCGGCCGCCCGCCGCTGGGCCATCGGCCCGTGGTAGCCGCGGTGGTAGGCGCCGACCACGGTGGACTCCACGTGGGAGGCGACCACCCGCACGTCGGCCCCCGGCAGGTGGCGTTCCAGGAGGGCCCGGACCTCGCCGGGCAGGGCGCCGGGGGTGTACTGGCCGTGGGCGCCCACCACCAGGGCCGGGGACAGCAGCAGCAGGTCGACGGCCTCCCCCGCCGCCCAGGAACGCCGTCCCGCCGGGCCCGCCCGGTGCGGGGAGACCGGGGTGCCGGGGTCGGCCGGGGCCACGCGCACCCCGCCGTGGGCGCGGGTGCCGCCCGAGCCCAGGGTGAGCGCGCCCTGTGCGGCGTCGAGCACCCCGAGGACGCGTTCGGCGAGCTCCACCAGGCCCGCGGGGTCGTCGGCCAGCAGCTGCCAGCGCGCCTCGAAGACCTGGCCGGAGTCCAGGGCCGTGGTGAAGAAAGGCACCCCCCGGTCGGGGTCGCCGGTGCGGGCCCGTCCCAGGTAGCGCTCGGTGGTGGTGCGCACCCGCGCCCGCAGCGTCCGGTCCAGGGTGATGGGGTCGCGCACCGCCCGGTAGGGCACGGTCGGGTCGGGGTCGGCGAACACGTCCGCCATGGTGTCGCTGTTCTTGCCCAGGGTGTACAGGTAGGCGGGCGGCGGGTA
Organism: Nocardiopsis protaetiae; assembly: GCF_045446735.1. NCBI lineage: Bacteria > Bacillati > Actinomycetota > Actinomycetes > Streptosporangiales > Nocardiopsidaceae > Nocardiopsis > Nocardiopsis protaetiae. The sequence goes on along the minus strand of NZ_JBJJBV010000184.1, from coordinate 20,926 downwards.
GGCCGTGCGGGCCCGGTCCAGGCCGGGCAGGTCGGGGTCGGCGCCGGGCTCCAGCCGCGGGTGGGCGGCGGCGAACCGGATGCGGCCGCCGTCGGCGACCCACGCGCGCTGCTCCTCGTGGAGCCCGGCCCGGCGCAGCGCCGCGGCGAGCATCCCGCGCTGGGCGCGGCCGCCGATGACGTGCTCGGAGTCGATCCGCAGCGGGTCGAAGGAGGTGCGCACCACCAGGGTGTCGGCCAGGACGTAGCGCAGCGGCAGGTAGCCGCTCACCCCGCTCACCGCGGTTCCCGCACGGGCGGGGCGGCCAGCCGCAGGGTGAGCGCGTCGGGGTCCTCGTCCGGTGCCCCGGCCAGGCGCACGTCGACCCGGCCCCGGCCCCGGGTGCCCTTGAGGCCGATCCCGGTGGTGGCCAGGCAGGCACGGGCCAGCAGCCGCCAGTGGTCCGGTCCCGGCTCCTGGGCCCAGGTCAGCGCCGCGGTCAGGACCAGGTCCGGCAGCAGGACCCGGTGGGTGCGCAGCCGCCCCGGTTCGGCGGCCCCGTGCGGGCCGACCTCGATCCCGGTCTCCAGCACGGTGTGGGCGTCGGTGACCGCGCGGCGCAGCACCGCCCGCGCCGACTCCGACCGGCCCGCCAGGGCGCGGGCGACCGCGGCGCGCACCGCGTCCCCGGTGACGGCGTGCCCCACCCGCAGCATGCGGTCGCGGCCGTGCGAGCGGCCCCGGCCGAACACCTCGCCCACCGCGCCCTCCAGGCCCGGGGACACCGCCAGGGCGCGCTGGGCGCCCGCGCGCAGGCGCGCCGCCAGCCGGTGGCGGGGCAGGTAGGGCAGTCCGTGGTCGTCGGTGACCACGTCGGTGTCGGCCCCGGTGCCGTCGGCGCTGGCGCCCACGAACAGCGCGGGCGAGGCCAGCCGGACGACGATGCGCTCGGGGGCGCTCACCGGGGACCACCCCCGGGGCCGCCGCGGGCCGCCGAGAGGCGGGGGTCCAGGGCGCGGGACAGCCCCGGGTCCAGGTACAGGTCCATCATCTCCACGGCGTCGAGCAGGCCCGCGGGCTCCCAGTCCCGGGGCAGGTCCACCGGGCCGCCGGTCACCCGGGCGCGGCGGGTGATCTCCGCGGCCGGGTCGGTGCCCGACTCCAGCAGCGGCACCAGCGAGGAGATCAGCCAGCCCCGCCGCCGGGAGTCGCCCTCCGCGGTCAGGCTCCCCGGGGTGTCGGGGTCCAGGTACCGGTCCAGGAAGCGGGTGAACCCGGTGCCGGTCAGCGGCAGGCCGGTGCGCGGCACCGGGCCGCGCCGGGCCGCCTCCAGGCGGGCGAGCACCCGGTCGACCCCGTCGACCCGGGTCGTCCACGCCACCACGTGTTCGTCGGGGGCGCCGCCCTCCATGGCCGCCACCCGGTGCCGCTTGGCGGTGCGGCACATCGCCTCGCACAGGTCGTGCCCCAGGGACAGGGGCGCGCCCACCGGCTGCACCGCGACGCCCACCCCCACCGTCGGCACGAACGTGGTGTGCCGGTGCCCGCCGGGTCCGGCCACGGTGCGCCCGCCACCGCGTGGGTCTCCACGCCGGTCGCCGTACGCGGCGGCCAGCGTGCGGTGCAGCGCCGTGCGGGGGTCGGCCGGGTCGCCGATCCCCTCCGGGTCCGCGTCCAGCCACTCCAGGGCGTACCGGACCAGGGGCAGGGCCAGCCGCGCGTCGCACAGAACGGTCAGGTCGTCCCCGGCGACCACGATCGGCCGCACCGGCAGCCGGACCGGGCCCGACGGCTCGTGGTCCAGGGCGATCGAGCGCGCCCCGCCCGGGATGACCGGCTCCCGGCCCGGGTCGGCGCGCACCGTCGCCGCCACCGCCCGCACCAGCACCCGCGCCAGCGCCCCGGTGAGGTCGGCGATGCGCTGCGAGAGCCGCCGCTGCGCCAGGGCCCCGGAGCCGGGCACGCCCCGGTCGCCCGCCCGCTCCCGGTACTCGCCCAGGACCGCGCCGAGCCCGTTGACGTCCAGGTGCACCACCGCGATCCGGCTGACCCCGCCCGGTTCCCGGCCCAGCCGGTCCACCTCCATCGGCAGTGCCAGCCGCGGCGCCCCGGTGGCGGTGACCGCCCCGGCCGCCCAGGCGGCGCTGTGCGCGCGGTGCCAGCGGCGGCCGATCCCGCGGGCGCGCGCCACGTCGGCGCTCACCCGCTCGGGGACCCCGGGCCGGTCGTCCTGGGCGCGGCTGGGGTCGAGCACCTCGGCCGGGCCGCCGCCCACCGCGCACACCGCGGTGATGCCGTAGCCGTGGGCCGGGTCGTGCAGGGTGGACATGTGCCCGCGCGCCCGCCGCAGCCGGTCCGGCAGCACGGCCAGGGCCTCGTCCACGTCATGGGGCCGGGCCGCCTCGTCGTCGGGGGCGCCGGGGCCGTAGGGGACGTGCGCCACCACCGGGGTGAGGTCTCCGGCGCGTTCGCGCAGCACCCGGGTGTAGCGGGCGGTGAAGCGCCGGGCCGCCGCCGCGTCGGGCAGCACCACGGTGAGCGCGCCGCCCGCGTCGCGCAGCACCGTGCAGTCGTCGGGGACCAGGCCGGCGATCCCGCGCACCGGGTCGGAGGTGTCGGTGAGCTCGGCGACCAGGGCGGCCCGGCCCACCGCGTCCAGGATCCGCCGCCCGCTGTACACGTAGGCCTGGATACCGCGCAGGTCCACACCGACCAGCACGCCCCGCGCCGGGGGCGCGGGCACGCCGACGGCGGACCGGTGCGGCTCGGAGGCTGAGGTCACCGTGTCGATACTCCTCGTAGCGGGGCAGGGCGGGGGCAGGGCGTGGGCCGGTGAGGACGGGACCCGTCCATCACTCTCGGACGGTGGCGCCCCATCGACGGCCACGGGCCTCAACCCTTACCAGTCGGACGGTTGCGGAGCATCCCCGGGGAAGGGGTTGGCCCGAACCGGCCAGCGCCGGAACGGGCCCGGGCGGTCACCGGCCGTGTCTGTCCGAGAGGGTTTCCATGCACGAACCGCCCACGGCTTGGAGGTTCCCCGGTGTCACCGCACACATCCGAGACGATCGCCCCGCACGAGCCCGCCCCGACGGCCCCGACGGCCCCGGCCGGCCCGGCGGCGCCCGCCCCGCTCACCCCGCAGGACCTGGTCCCGCACCTGCGCGACCTGGCGCGCTCCCTGCGGGAGCGGGCCGCGGACCACCGCCCCTCCTGACCCGGACGGGCGGCACCGCCCGCGGTCACCCCTCCCCGGAACGCCCCGACCGGAGCGGTTCCGCACCGGGTCCCCCGGCCCCACCCCGCCGGGACCCGAACGGCGACGAGATCCACCGCCCCCGCGCCCCTCGACCCCGCGTGCAGGCGGCCCGCCGGTCCGGTCACCCCTCTCCTCCGCGCCCCGACCCTCGCGCGTGCGCGAAAACGACGACGGCCCCCACCCCCGTCCACGGAGTAGGAGCCCGTCGCCCCTGACGACCTCTCCCGTCCGCCGTCCTCGGTCGGAAAGGCCGCTGGTCTGTGGGTCAGTCGAAGAGCAGTCCCCCGAACTCCTCCAGTTCGGCCACCGCCGCCGGCGCCTCCAGCGGCCCCGGCTCGGGCCGGGCGGCCAGCCGCTGGGGGGCGCGGCGGATCCGCTGGGCCACCGTCCCGGTGGCCGGGGCGTCCCGGGTCACGGTGTCCACCAGCACCGAGCCGAAGCCCTGCGCCGTGTACTTGCCCACGCCGGTCAGCTCCACCAGCTCCAGCAGGGCGGTGAAGACCTCGGCGTGCCGCCGGTCCCCGCCGGTCAGCTCCAGGCGCAGCGCGCCCTGCCAGCCCAGGACCGTGCGGCCCTCGGCCTGGTGGTGCTCGGCCAGCCGCACCTCCTCACCGGGGACGGGCAGGCGGCGCACCAGGTCCATGGCCTCGAACGCCGACTCCAGCCAGGGCCCCGACAGGGCGGGCGGCGCGAACCGGGCGACCGCGCCCATCGCCCCGCTGCCGCCGACGATCCCGCCGCCGGAGCGGTGCACGGCGCCGAAGATCCGGCGCGGCCCCGGCCACACGTGCGGGATGCGCTCACCGGAGGCGTCGCGGGTGGCGGTGACCACGGGGGTGCGGCTGCGCAGCTCGGCCGAGCGGACCGGCACCGGTCCCGGCGGGCCGCCCAGCAGCTCGCCGTAGTCGCGGTCGAAGGTGCGGGTCACCGAGAGGGGTTCGAGCAGGTGGTCGCCGATCCGCTGGACCCGGCCCACCGCCTCCTCGGGGTCCAGGGGCGGCGGCGCCGCGTCGTCCAGCCAGGTCAGCGTCCAGTGGTGGAGCCGGTCGCCGAGCGGGGCGGGCCAGCCGCTCATCGCCCACCGCTTGGCCAGCGCGTGCTCCTCGGGAGGGTGCGGCCACCAGCGGTTGAGCAGGCCGTGGCAGTCCTCGGGGCGGATCGGGCGTGCGGTGTCGGCCTGGTCGCGCAGGATCACGGTCCATCGTCTGGGCACGGGCACCACCGTCCTTTCGAGGATCGCGCCGTGGATTTCTCTCGGACAGATGTTTTCTCTCGGACGAACATTTCGGCAAGGTGTCAGGCGCGGGTCATCTCCGCGAGTTTCAGCACCGTCCGCCAGTTGCGCCCGGTGACGAACCCGTCGGTGTGCCGGGCGACCACGTCGGGCAGCCTGGCGAAGCGCAGGCCCTCCTCATGGGCGGTGTAGGCCTCGGTGGCGGTCACCGCGAGGCGCTCGCGCGGGTACGACCCCGGGTCCAGGTCCGACAGCGCCGCCGTGTCCAACGTTCCGGAGCAGAACAGGACGAGGAAGCGGGAGTGGTCGCCGACCTCCAGCGGGTTGGCCGCCACGGCGGCGGCGAACTCCTCGGTGGTGCGCACCACCGCCCCGATCTCCAGCCCGAACCGTTCGCGCAGCCCGGCGGTGACGGCGGCGGCCACCGCCTCGGCCCCCTCCTCCCCCGAGGTCGCCACCGCGTTCCCGCTCTGCAGGTGGGTGGCGACGTCCCGATAGCCCAGGTCGCCGAGCAGACCCCGCAGGTCGGCCATGGCGATCCGGTTGTGCTTACCGACGTTGATCCCGCGCAGCAACACCACATAGACGCTCATGCGGCCATTGTGCCGACCTGTGCCGACGGCCCAGCCCGTACGCTTGTGAGCGCCGCGCTGTTGCACCGAATCCCCGGAGACGCCGTGACCCGTCTGAGCCACACGTTCGACCTCGCCCCCGCCGACCGGGAGACCGTGGACCGGATCGTCGCCGGGCTGTACGAGGTGGCCGAGGCCTGCCGGTTCGACGGCCGCGGCTGGCTGCTGCCGCCCGACGAGGCGGACCTCGCCCCGATCGTCGAACGCGCCGGGGAGCTCGGCCTCATCGACGTGCGCGAACGGGAGAAGCGGCTGGCCCAGCGGGACGCCGCCATCACGGAGCTGCGCGAGGGCTCACCCGACCCCGAACGCCGGGAGGAACTGGAGATCCTGGCGTCCCGGCTGGGGTTGCAGCTCCAGACCGGCCGCCACCTCCAGGAGCGCGCCCACTACCTGGTCGCCGAGCTCTCCCCCGACGGGATCCCCGTCGAACCCGGCGACGACGAGGCCAAGGGGTGGAGCAGCACCGGTGTCGGCGTCACCTCCTGGGACCCGTGGGGCCGGGCCGCCGTGGAGTACGCCATGCCCGACACCGTCGGCACCGGCGAGGCGCCGGTGACCTGGGGGTCGGTGTCCCACGACGGGGCGGCCGGCACCCTGGACTGGACCCTGGACATCCGGCTGCCCGGGCGCGGCGCCCGGCTGCGCTCGGCCTCGGCCTCCCTGCACCTGAACCTGGACGCCTGGTACGCGGCGCTGGAGAACGGCCCGGTGCCGCCGGTGCACCTGACCGCCACCCACGCCATGGCCCGGGTGGAGGGGTGGGTCAACCCGACGCTGACCCCGCAGGGGCGCTGGTCGGTGGAGACCGTCCTGGACGTGCGCGGCCGAGGCCTGTACAAGCCGTTCGTGGCGGCGGCCCTGTGGGCGACGCGCGTCTCGTTCCGCAGGCGCGACGCCCGGATCCGGCGGGAGGGCGGTGGCGAGCCGACCGTGGCCGACCAGCTGGAGCAGGCGGCCCGGGCCTGGGACGCGGCGGTGCGCTCCGCGCCGGAGATCCCGGCCCTGCTGGCCGAGCTGGCCCGGGTCCTGACGCGGGCGAGCCGCCCCTGACCCGGGCCCCGGGCCGCTTCCGGTCACTCCTGGTCGGCGCCCCAGCCGGTGAGGGAGCGCACCCGCAGCTCGGTGAACCGGGCGCTGTTGCGCTCGGGCGAGAGCAGGCTGCCCACCACCGCGCAGGCGAACCCGACGGGCACCGCGATCAGCGCCGGGTTCTCCATGGGGAAGAAGCCGATGTCGATCCAGGACGGCAGCACCGACAGGTTCTCGCCGGTGACGGGGTCGGTCTTGCCCGACATCACCGGTGAGAACAGCATGAGCAGCAGCGTGGCCGACAGCCCGCCGTAGATGCCCCACTCCACACCCTTGGTGTTGAACCGGCGCCAGAACATGGTGAGCACGATGACCGGCAGGTTGGCCGCGGCCGCGATGGCGAAGGCCAGGCCCACCAGGAACGCCACGTTCTGTTCCTGGGCCTGCACGGCCAGCAGGATGGCCACCGCGCCGATCAGGCAGGCGGAGAAGCGGGCCACCGCCACCTCCTGCGACTCGCGCGGGCGCCCCCACATGAGGATGTGGCCGAACAGGTCGTGGGCGATGGAGGAGGACGAGGCCAGGGTGAGGCTGGCGATGACCGCCAGGATGGTGGCCAGCGCCACCGCCGAGATCAGCGCGAGCAGCACCGCGGCGCCGACCGGACCGGCGGTGAGCCGCCCCAATTCCTCGGCGAGCATCGGCACCGCGCTGTTGCCGGAGGGGTCCAGCGCCAGGATGCGCTCGGAGCCCACCAGGGCGGCCGCCCCGAACCCCAGGGCGAGGGTCATCAGGTAGAAGACCCCGACCATGACGATGGTGCGGTTGACCGAGGAGCGCGCCGAGCGCCCGTCGGGCACGGTGTAGAAGCGGATGAGGATGTGCGGCAGGGCGACCGTGCCCAGCACCAGGGCCAGGCCCAGGCTGATGAGGTCGAGCTTGTTGAACAGCGTGGTGGCCGGCTCCCCCGCCACCTCCACGCCGAAGCGCAGCCCCGGTTCCAGGAACGCCGTCCCGTGGCCGCTGGAGTCGGCGGCGGCGCCCAGCAGGGCGCGCGGGTCGAATGAGAACATGGCCAGGACCAGCACGGTGAGCAGCCCGGTGGCGCTCAGCAGCACGACCGCCTTGATGATCTGGAGCCAGGTGGCGGCCTTCATCCCGCCGTACATGACGTAGACGATCATCAGCACGCCGACCAGCACGATCGCGGCGGTGCGGGCCTGGGCGGCGTCCACGCCCAGGAAGGTGCCGCCGTCGTGCAGCCCGAGCAGGACCGACACCAGGGCGCCGGCGCCGACCATCTGGGCCACCAGGTAGAACACGCACACGGTGACGGTGGAGACCGTGCAGGCCAGCCGCACCCGCATCCGGCGCATCCGGAAAGCGGGCAGGTCGGCCATGGTGAACCGGCCGGTGTTGCGCATCAGCTGGGCCATCGGCAGCACCAGCAGCCAGGCCACCAGGAAGCCGATGGAGTACAGGAACCCGTCGTAGCCCTGGAGGGCGATCATCCCGGCGATGCCCAGGAACGAGGCGGCGGACAGGTAGTCGCCGGTGAGCGCCAGCCCGTTCTGGGTGCTGGAGAAGCCGCGCCCGCCTGCGTAGAAGTCGACGGCGCCCTTGGTGGTGCGCCGGGCCCGGATGGTGATGGCCAGGGTGACCAGGACGAACAGGGCGCACAGCCCGATGGTCCAGGCGTGCGCGGCGCCGAACCGGCCGTCCAGGGCGGTGGGCGCGGTGAGGAGGGGGGAGGCCAGGGCGTGAGCGGTGCCGTCCCCCGTGACGGTACCGGTCAGCCCGGCCCCTGCGGCCGCGGTCATGGGTGCACCGCCGTGCCGTCCGGCCCGCCGGGCCGCCCGTCCGGTCCGGACCGGCGCGGGCGGGCGCCCTCGGCGGCCCGGTCCCGGACCTGTGCGGCCAGCGGGTCGATGGCGCGCGTGGAGAAACGGCCGAACGCCCAGGCGAGCACGAAGGTGAGCAGGAACTGGCCTATTCCCATGACCAGGGCGACATTGACGGATTCGACGATCTGCACGCTCATGAAATCGCGCGCGTAGGCCGACAACAGCAGATAGGTCATGTAACTGCCGAGGAAGGCGGCGACCAGCATGCCGGCCTGAATTGCGAATCTCCTTCGTAGTTTGATGAAGCTCGGATCGACGGACATACGCTCGCAGGCGTGGGCGATATCGGCCTGCGCGCGCCGCCGCGCCGCCGCCGACCTGCCCGGGGGCGCGTGGAGTTCCCCTCCGGAGTCCGGTACGCGCCTTCTGTAGACGCCCTCCATGTAATCGACCACGGCCCTCCCCCTGAATTCGCCTTCTCCCGGGCACCGCTCCCCCGCGATCCCCGGTACCGCTCGGCGCGCCGTCCGCGGCGGGCGTGTGCAGACCCCCGCACCGCACCGCAGGCGCTCCCCTGTTTCCGAACGGTACGGGCAACACCCTAATCACGGGGGTGGGCCCGTGTTCACCAAATACACAAATCGGCTGGCGGAAATCACCGGGCGCCGTTCCGGGAACGGACGAAGAAGAAGTGAGGGGCACGGAAAGGCCCGAATCATCGCACAGCGCGCGACCCGGACCACAGGAGCACGGAAGCGGAGAAGGAGCGGAGAAGGACCTGTTCAACGCGGACGCACCGGAGTCGTCGGTCCGCAACGGTCCCTGGTCTTCGCTAGGCTTCGGGGCGACCCCGAACCCTTGCACGGCGAACCCGGTGAACATCCGGCCGTTTCGTTCGTACAGGTGTATGATCAGGGGGTCTGCACTGTTCAACGCGATACCGAAGGGAAATCCCCGCCGTGGTCACCGAGGTCTTCACGCGCAAGTACTGCGATCCCCACGCCGTCCGCGAGGAGAAGGTCGAGGCGACTGAGGTCATCCAGTTCGCCTGGGACGGCACCGTCCGCGAGGTCGACGCCTGCGCCGACTGCTTCAAGGAGCACGAGGCCCGCTTCGAGCCGCTGGTCGACTACTCCCGCCCGGTCAAGAAGCGCCGCGTCACCAAGAAGTCCGCCGAGTCCGCGGGCACCGAGGCCGACGAGAGCGCCGAGAGCGGCGAGTAACACCCGCGCCCGGTCCTGCACCGCCCGCGACCGAACGCGCACCCGAGCACTCCTCCACGGACGAGCGCTCCCGTGCCCCAGGAGATGACCTCGACGCGTCGAGCACGAACGGGGGCCGGCGGCACCCCCGGTGCCGCCGGCCCCCGTTCCGCGTGTGCGGCCGGCGGTCAGCCCTGGCCCATGAGCCGGGCCAGGCGGCCCTCCCGCTCACCGGAGGGGCCGGACTGCACCGCCTCGGCGACCGGGAGGCGGGCGTGCACGTACGAGCCCTCCTGCATCCGCACCGAGGCGCCCAGGCGGCGCATGATCCGCAGCATCGCCGTGTTGGACAGGGTGGTCTCCGCCCGTACCTCCGCCAGCCCCCAGTCGGCGGCGATGACGGTCAGCGCCCGGGCCAGCGCGGTGCCCACCCCGCTGCCCTGCCAGGCGTCCTCCACCAGGAACGCGATCTCCCCCACGCCCGGGTCCAGCGTGTACATGAGGTGGCCCAGGGCCACCGGCTCCTCCTCGCCCTGCGACCGCACCGCCAGCGTCAGCCCGCGGTCGGGGTCGCAGAACACCCGGAGCATCTGCGGGGTCGGCTCGGTCATCCCCGCCAGGTAGCGCCCGCGCACCGTCTCGGGCGTGCAGCGGCGGTGCAGGTCCACCACGGCGGGCGCGTCCGTCTCGCGCACCTGGCGCAGCGACAGCGCGACCCCGGTGTCGGTGCGGACGATCCGGTCGGTGGGCACCGGGCCGGTGGAGGGCATCACCGAACGCACCAGGGCGTCGGCGCGGCTGGACTCGGTCCAGGTGAAGGGGCGGGAGGCGCGGCGCACCAGCACCCCGCGCAGCGGACCGACCGGCACCAGCATGGAGGTGCCCGGCTCCAGCTCGTCGGAGCCCTCGGCCCGGGTCAGGTTGGTCCAGCCGGCCTCGTCGGCCATCAGCAGTTCGGCCAGGGCCTCGGGCAGGCGGTTGGGGTGGGCGCGCAGCCGCGCCGTCAGCAGCAGGGCGCGCGTCACGTCGTCGCCGACCTCGCGCCGGTGGGCGGGGACCGCCGTCACCGTGCCGGTCGGGCAGTGCTCCTGGAGGGCGCGCAGCGCCGCCCCGTGCTCGCCCGGGATGTCCACCACGAACTCGTCGACCACACCCGAGACGTCGGTGTGGATGGACAGTCCGACGATGTTGCCACCGCGGCCCGCGAGGGCGTCGACGAGACCGGCCAGACCGCCGGGCCGGTCCTCGACCGCGGTCCTGATGCGCCACAGACCCACTGCGTCCGCCCCCTGGAAAAGATGTTCCCGCCGCCGCGGGGACGACGCTGTCCCCGCGGCGGCGGGACGCGCACCGACGTGATTCCAGGTTGGGGGGCGGAGGTTTCCGGGACGTTAGGCTCCCGTTGAGTTCTCTGTGCTTGCTTCGGGCCTCCGCTCCTCCCACCCGTCAAGAAGTCAGAAGGTCCTCAACGGATGGCCTACGGCCACAGACCTTTCCTCGAAGACGTCCGCTCCGGACCTCCAGAACCCCGTGGGCTCCCTCGCGGGCTCCGGACCTGCGGCTCAGGGGCGGCCGTGGGCCAGGACGCCGTCCTTCCACACCGCCGCGACCTGCGGGACGCCCGGCCGGTAGGCCAGGTAGAGGTGGTTGGGCGCGTCCAGCAGCACCAGGTCGGCGCGGGCGCCCGGGGACAGCCGGCCCACGTCGGTGCGGCGCAGCGCCAGCGCCCCGCCCGCGGTGGCCGCCCACACCGCCTCGTCCGGGGTCATCCCCATGTCGCGCACCGCCACGGCGATGCAGAACGCCAGGCTGGAGGTGAAGCACGACCCCGGGTTGCAGTCGCTGGCCAGGGCCACGGCCGCGCCCGCGTCGATGAGAGCGCGCGCGTTCGGGTAGCTCTGCCGGGTGGAGAAGTCCACCCCCGGCAGCAGGGTGGCCACCGTCGGCTCGGGCCGCTTGCCCGCCTGCGCCAGGGCGTCCACGTCCTCGGCCGACAGGTAGGTGCAGTGGTCCACCGACGCCGCGCCCACCTCCACCGCCAGCCGGACCCCCGGGCCCTCGCCCAGCTGGTTGCCGTGCACGCGGGGCAGCAGTCCGCGTTCCATCCCGGCGGCCAACACCCGGCGCGAGGCCTCCTCGTCGAACGCGCCGCGCTCGCAGAACACGTCGATCCACCGCGCGTGCGGGGCGCACGCGTCCAGCATCGGGCCGGTGACCAGGTCCACGTACCCCTGCGGGTCGTCGGCGTACTCGGGGGCCACCACGTGCGCCCCCAGGAAGGTGACCTCGTCGGTCACCCGCCCGGCCACCTCCAGGGACCGCGCCTCGTCGGCGACGGTCAGCCCGTACCCGGACTTGACCTCCAGGGTGGTGGTGCCCTGGGCGCGCGCCTCGGCGGTGAACCCGCGCGCCCGGGCCAGCAGCTCGGCGTCCGAGGCCGCCCGGGTGGCCGCCACGGTGGTGCGGATGCCCCCGGCGGAGTAGGGGGTGCCGCTCATCCGGGCGGCGAACTCGCGGCTGCGGTCGCCCGCGAACACGATGTGGGAGTGGGAGTCCACGAACCCGGGGATGATGCACCGCCCGGCGGCGTCCACCCGCGCGTCGGCGGCCGGGGCCCGGTCGCGCGGACCGGCCCACGCCACCGTCCCGCCCTCGATGACCAGGGCGGCGTCCTCTACGGCGCCGACCACCCCCTCCCCCAGGTCCGGGTCGTTGGTGACCAGTGTGGCGATGTCGTCGATGAGGATGCTCACGGGCACGTCGGTCACTTGAGAAGCTCCTTGATCACCGTGTCGAGGTCGTGGGCGAGGTCGGGCATCCGGGTGTGGGCGCCGCCGCGGACGGTCCAGCGGCCGTCGGCCATCACGTTGCGCACGTCGCAGGCGTCGGCGGCGAACAGCACCGCGTCCACCCCGCGCGCCGGGTCGGCCCCGGCCAGGCGCACCCCGTCCAGGGGCACGTTGACCAGGTCGGCGCGGGCGCCGGCGGTCAGGGTGCCCGCGTCGTCCCAGCCCAGGGAGTGGTGGGCGGTGGCGGCGCGCAGCAGGTCGCCCGAGCCCAGGGTGCCCCGGCGGTGGGTGCGCAACCGCTCGTGCAGTTCGACGGCGCGCGCCTCCTCGAACATGTCGATGCGGGCGTGCTGGTCGCTGCCCAGGCTCAGCCTGCGGGGGTCCAGGTCGCCGGTGCGGGGCAGGCCGTCGGCGAGGTCGCGTTCGGTGGTGGGGCACAGGCACACCACCGACCGGGTCTCGCGGACGGCGGCGACGTCGCCGTCGGTGAGGTGGGTGGCGTGCACCAGGCTGGTGCGCTCCCCCAGCAGTCCGGCGTCGCCCAGCACCGCGGTGGGGGTGCGGCCGTGGGCGGCCAGGCAGGCGGCGTTCTCGGCGGGCTGCTCCGACAGGTGGGCGTGCAGCGGGCCGCCGACCCCCGCGGCGGCGGCCGCCACCTCGGGCAGCGCCTCCAGCGGGACCGCGCGCACCGAGTGGGCGGCGGTGCCCAGCAGGGCGTGGCCGGGCAGCGGCCCGAACGCGCGGACCCGCTCGGCCCACCCGGCGGCGTCGCCGTCGCCGAACCGCAGCTGGGGTCCGGCCAGCGGCCGGTAGGACCCGTCCGGCTCCAGCCCGCCCGCCAGGTAGCAGACGTCGAGCAGGGTCAGCCGCACCTCGGCGTCGGCGGCGGCCGCCACCAGCGCCCGCCCCATCTCGTTGGGGTCGGTGTAGCGGACCCCGCCCGGGGCGTGGTGCAGGTAGTGGAACTCGCCCACACAGGTCACCCCGGCCAGGGCCATCTCCGCGTAGACCGCCCGGGCCAGGCGCAGGTAGGTGTCCGGGTCGAGCCGGTCGGCCACCCGGTACATCACCTCGCGCCAGGTCCAGAACGAGCCGCCGTCGGCGTGGGTGCGCCCGCGCAGCGCCCGGTGGAAGGCGTGCGAGTGCGCGTCGGCCAGGCCCGGCAGGGTCACCCCGGGCAGCACCTCGGCGTCCGCGGGGGCGGCCGTCCGGGGGGTGACCGCGGTGAACCGGCCGTCGGCGACCTCCAGCAGCACCCCGGGTTCGGGAGTGCCGTCGGCGGAGCCGGTCCAGGCCCACTCGCACCACAGACGGGTCGGGGCGCTCATCGGACCGCCTCCCCGGTGAGCAGGTCGGACAGCACGTCGGCCAGGGCGAGCACCCCGGCGTGGCAGTCGTCCGGGCGCGCCCACTCGTGCGGGGAGTGCGACACCCCGGTGGGGTTGCGCACGTACAGCATCGCGGTGGGCACGTGCGCGGCCAGCACCCCGGCGTCGTGGCCGGCGCCGGTGGGCAGCACCGGCACCGCCGGGCCCTCCCCGGCGACCACCGCGCCGAGCCGGTCGCGCAGGCCCTCGGTGAAGGCCACCAGCGGGGTGCGGGACTCGGCGGTCACCGCCACCCGCACCCCGTGGTCGCGGGCGGTGCGCTCGGCGGCGCCGCGCACCCCGGCCACGACCGCCTCCAGGGCGGCCTCGTCGGCGGCCCGCGCGTCCAGCCAGGCGTTGACCAGCGACGGGATGGCGTTGGTGCCGTTGGGGGTCACCCGGGCCTTGGCGACGGTGGCGCGGGCACCGTGTTCGGCCGCCATCTCGCGGGCGGCCAGGATGGTGTGCGCGAACGGCAGCATGGGGTCGCTGCGGTCCTCCAACCGGGTGGTCCCGGCGTGGTCGGCGCGGCCGGTGAAGTCCAGCCGCCACCGGCCGTGCGGCCAGATGGAGGAGCCCACGCCGACCGCGTGCGGGGTGTCCTCCAGCGCCCGGCCCTGCTCCACGTGCAGTTCCACGAAGACGTCGAGCAGGCCCAGGGTCTCGGGGTCGGCGCCGATGCCCGCCGGGTCCAGCCCGGCGCGCTCCATCGCCGCCGCCCAGGTGGTGCCCTCGGCGTCGGTCAGGCCGCGGGCCCGCTCCGGGGAGATCTCCCCGGTGCTCAGCTGGCTGCCCAGGCAGGGGACGCCGAACCGGCCGCCCTCCTCCTCGACGAACACCACCAGGGCCAGCGGCCGCGCCGGGCGCACGCCGCGCCGGCGCAGCTCGTCCACCGCCGCCAGCGCGCTCACCACCCCCAGGGGGCCGTCGAAGGCCCCGCCCGAGGGCACCGAGTCCAGGTGCGAGCCGGTGGCGACGGCGCCCGGACCCGGGGTTCCCCACCAGGCCCACAGGTTGCCGTTGCGGTCGGTCCGCACGTCCAGCCCGCGGGCCTTGGCCTCCTGGACGAACCAGGCCCGGGCGTCGGTGTCCGCGCCCGCCCAGCTGAACCGGCGGTACCCGCCGTCCGGATCCCGGCCCACCGGGGCCAGGTCCGCCCACATCCGATCGAACGCCCCCGCGTCGGGGGCCGTGCCGTGCTGCGCCACCGGGACCCTACTCCCCCTCGCGCATCGGAACGCGGATGCCGTGGGCCCGGGCGACCCGCTCGGCCTCCTCGTACCCGGCGTCCACGTGGCGGATGACGCCCATGGCCGGGTCGTTGGTGAGCACGCGCTCCAGCTTGGCGGCGGCCAGCTCGGTGCCGTCGGCGACACTGACCTGTCCGGCGTGCAGGGAGCGGCCCATGCCCACGCCGCCGCCGTGGTGGATGGACACCCAGGAGGCGCCCGAGGCGGTGTTGACCAGCGCGTTCAGCAGCGGCCAGTCGGCGATGGCGTCCGAGCCGTCCTTCATGCCCTCGGTCTCCCGGTAGGGGGAGGCCACCGAGCCGGTGTCCAGGTGGTCGCGGCCGATCGCCAGCGGGGCGGAGATCTCCCCGGCCGCCACCAGCTCGTTGAACCGCTGCCCGGCGGCGGCGCGCTCGCCCTGGCCCAGCCAGCAGATGCGGGCCGGCAGGCCCTGGAACGCGACGCGTTCGCCGGCCATGCGGATCCACCGGCTCAGGTGCTCGTTGTCGGGGAACAGGTCCAGGATCGCGCGGTCGGTGCGGGCGATGTCGGCGGGGTCGCCCGACAGGGCCGCCCACCGGAACGGGCCCTTGCCCTCGCAGAACAGCGGCCGGATGTAGGCGGGCACGAACCCGGGGAAGTCGAACGCCCGGGTGAAGCCGCCCTGGCGGGCCTCGTCGCGGATGGAGTTGCCGTAGTCGAACACCTCCGCGCCCGCGTCCAGGAACCCGACCATGGCCTCCACGTGCGCGGCCATCGACTCGCGGGCGCGCGCCGTGAACTCCTCGGGCTTGGCGGCGGCCAGGCCCTTCCAGTCCTCGAACGCCACCCCGGCGGGCAGGTAGGCCAGCGGGTCGTGGGCGGAGGTCTGGTCGGTGACGATGTCGATGGGCGCCCCGCGCGAGAGCAGTTCGGGGAACACCTCGGCGGCGTTGCCCAGGACGCCGATGGACAGCGGGCGGCGCTGGTCGCGGGCGGCCGTGGCCAGCTCCAGGGCGTGGTCCAGGTTATCGGCGCGCACGTCCAGGTAGCGGTGCTCGATGCGGCGGTCGATGCGGCTGGAGTCGCACTCCACCACGATCGCCACGCCGTCGTTCATGGTCACGGCGAGCGGCTGGGCGCCGCCCATGCCGCCCAGGCCGGCGGTCAGGGTGATGGTCCCGGCCAGGGTGCCGTTGAACCTCTTGGCGGCGACCGCGGCGAAGGTCTCGTAGGTGCCCTGGAGGATGCCCTGGGTGCCGATGTAGATCCACGAACCGGCGGTCATCTGCCCGTACATGGTCAGGCCCTGGGCCTCCAGGCGGCGGAACTCGGGCCAGTTCGCCCAGTCGCCCACCAGGTTGGAGTTGGCGATCAGGACGCGGGGCGCCCACTCGTGGGTGCGCATGATGCCGACCGGGCGGCCGGACTGCACCAGCAGGGTCTCGTCGCCCTCCAGGTCGCGCAGGGACGCGGTGATGCGGTCGAAGCTGCGCCAGTCGCGGGCGGCCTTGCCGGTGCCGCCGTAGACCACCAGCTCGTCGGGGTGCTCGGCGACCTCGGGGTCGAGGTTGTTGTGGAACATGCGCAGGGCGGCCTCCTGCTGCCAGCCCTTGGCCGACAGGGTGGTGCCGCGGGCGGCGCGGACGGTGCGCGGAGTGCTCATGGTGCGGTGTCCTCCAGGGGGCGTTAGTGCAGCGGGGTGACGGACTCGGCGGCTTCGAGGAGCGAGCCGTCGGTGATGAGCTCGGCGACCCGGGCGATCTCGGGGGCCAGGTAGCGGTCGGGGCCGGGGCCCGAGACGTGTTCGCGCAGGGTGCGCACGACGGCTCCGGTGGCCGGGCCCGGCTCCAGCGGCGAGCGCAGGTCCAGGGCGCGGGCGGCGGTCAGCAGCTCCACGGCCAGCACACCGGTGAGGCCGTCGACGGCGCGGCGCAGCTTGCGGGCGGCCGACCAGCCCATGGACACGTGGTCCTCCTGCATCGCAGAGCTCGGGATGGAGTCGACGCTGGCGGGCACCGCCAGGCGCTTGAGCTCGGAGACGATGGCGGCCTGGGTGTACTGGGCGATCATGTGGCCGGAGTCGACGCCGGGGTCGTCGGCCAGGAACGCGGGCAGCCCGTGCGAGCGCGACACGTCGAGCATGCGGTCGGTGCGGCGCTCGGCGATGGAGGCCACGTCCGCGACGGCGATGGCAAGGAAGTCGAGCACGTACGCCACCGGGGCGCCGTGGAAGTTGCCGTTGGACTCCACCCGGCCGTCGTCCAGCACCACCGGGTTGTCGATGACGCTGTCCAACTCCCGGCCGGCGACGGTGAGCGCGTGGGCCAGGGTGTCGCGGGCGGCGCCGGCGACCTGGGGGGCGCAGCGCAGCGAGTAGGCGTCCTGGACCCGGTTGCAATCGGGGCCGCGGTGGGAGGCGACGATCGGGGAGTCGGCGAGCAGGGCGCGCAGGTTGGCGGCGGAGGCGGCCTGCCCGGGGTGGGGGCGCAGCCGCTGGAGGTCGGCGGCGAACACCCGGTCGGTGCCCAGCAGCGCCTCCACGCTCATGGCGGCGGTGATGTCGGCGACCTTGAGCAGCCGCTCCAGGTCCATGCAGGCCAGGGCCAGCATGCCGAGCATGCCGTCGGTGCCGTTGATCAGCGCCAGGCCCTCCTTGGCGCCCAGCTCCACCGGGGTGATGCCGGCCTCGTGCAGGGCGGTGTAGGCGGGCTTGAGCTCCCCGGCGGCGTCGCGCACCTCGCCCTCGCCCATCAGGGCCAGCGCGACGTGCGACAGCGGGGCCAGGTCGCCGGAGCAGCCCAGGCTGCCGTACTCGTACACCACGGGGGTGATCCCGGCGTTGAGCAGGGCGGCCAGGGTCTCGACGGTGGCGACCTCCACCCCGGTGTTGCCCGAGGCCAGGGTGCGCAGGCGCAGCAGCATCAGCGCGCGCACCACCTCGCGCTCCACCTCGGGGCCGGTGCCCGCGGCGTGCGAGCGGATGAGCGAACGCTGTAGCCGAGCCCGCAGGTCGGGGGCGATGTGGCGGGTGGCCAGCGCGCCGAACCCGGTGCTGACCCCGTACGCGGGGACCTCGCCGCGGGCCAGGGTCTCGACCCGTTCGCGGCCGTGGCCGACGGCCTTGCGGGTCTCCTCGGTGAGGGTGATGTGGGCGCCGTGGCGCGCGACGGCCAGGACCTCGGCCGGGGTGAGCGGGGCGCCGCCGACGGCGACGGAAGCAACTGCTGTGGACATGCCCCCATTCGACACCCCGCGCCACCGCCGCCACAGGCCCGACACGGCCATTGTGTCCGAGATACCAGACAACCGCCCCGGCCGGGTCGTGGGACGATCGGGGTATGAGCATCGTGCCGGCGGCGACCCGGGCCCTGCGGCTGCTGCGGTTCCTGGCGACGCGGTCGGGGCCGGTGTCGGCGACGGCGATCGCCGCGGAGCTGGGGATTCCGCGTTCCAGCGTCTACCAGCTGTTGGAGGCGATGGCCGAGGAGGGGTTCGTGACCCACCTGCCGGAGGAGCGGCGGTGGGGGCTGGGGGTGGCCGCCTTCGAGATCGGCTCGGCGTACCTGCGCCACGACGGGATGGAGCGGCTGGCGCGGCCGCTGCTGGTGCGGCTCACCGAGACCACCGGCGCCACCTCGCACCTGGGGGTGCTGCACGGCGCCGACACGCTGTACCTGCTCAAGGAGCAGCCGCCGCACGCGCCGTCGCTGATCACGGGGGTGGGGGTGCGCCTGCCCGCGCACCTGACCGCGTCCGGGCGGGCCATGCTGGCGCTGCTGCCGCGGGCCCAGGTGCGCGCCCTGTACCCGGGGGCGGCGGCGTTCACCGACCGCACCGGGCGGGGCCCGGGCGGCACCGCCGAGCTGCGCCGGGTGCTGGCCGAGGAGGCGCGGCAGGGCTGGTCGATGGAGGACGGCCAGGTGACGGAGGGGTTCGTGTCGGTGGCCGCCGCGGCGCTGGACCACAACGGGCGCCCCGCGGCGGCGATCAGCCTGACCGTGCCCAGCGCCCGCCCGGTCACCCCGCAGGCGCTGGCCGGGCGGGTGCGCGACGCGGCCGCCGAGCTGACGCGCAGGCTCGGCGGCCGCACCGGCTAGCCGGCCTTGGGGCGCACCCGCTGGACGATGTCGGGGAAGGGCGCCGTGTTCTCGATCATGCGCAGGATCTTCTCCTTGAGGTCCTTGGGCACCTGGACGTAGAACTGGACGGCCGCCTCCTTGTCCTCCTCCAGCCCCAGGGCGGCGGCGTCCTCGGCCCAGGAGGGCAGCTCGGGGTCGGTGCGGGGGGTGTCCAGCGCGAACTCGATGAAGTAGGTGGTCCGGTGGGCCACCACGGTCTCCTCGCGGATGCGCCGGATCTCGGGCCAGGCGATGAAGGTGCCCTCGCCCGGGAACCACCACTTGCGTTCCTGGAGCACCGTGACGCCGTCGCTGTCGGCGCTGATCCCCTGCCGGGTGATCCGCTGGGGCAGTCCGCGCAGCACGAACACGTTGCTCACCGGGCCGATGAACATCATCGTCAGGGAGGCCGCGACCCACAGGGCCACCGACCCGACCGTCGTCTCGTCGTTGAGCACGTGCCAGAACGTGGAGCCCAGGACCACCAGGAAACCGACGGTCAGGGTGGCCGAGAAGTAGCCCACGGCGATCCACATACGGGCGTTGGGCCCGCGCAGGCTGACGTACCTGCGCAGGTGGGAGACTCCGGCGGGCGGATGGGTCAGGTCCGAGGGGACGCCCCGTGTCACTGGGACGTCCGAGGGGTCGGGGGAAGCCATGGGTCCATTGTCCCCCTCGCCCGCCGTGCTCGGTGCGTCCGACATGCCCGCTTCTGCCGCCATATGGGAGGTTCTGCACCGTACGGTGCGGAACGATGCGGTGAAATCCCGGGTGGGGAGGGGAGCGGGCCGTTAGAGTCCGACCCATGAATCCCAATACGAGACCGGGCGTGAGCGAGTACGACACCGAGCTGAGGGCCGGTGGCCGGGTCGTCGTCCTGGACGGGATGGCCTACCAGGGGCGCACCGTCCTGGTGGAGGGCCCGGAGATGTTCGAGCCCCTGGAGCGCTGGGCCAAGGGGGTGGCCGAGGCGCTGGGCGAGCCGGTGACCTGGCGGGCCACGGACCGCAAGGGGGAGCTGGCCGGACGCGGCACCGTCCAGCCGGGCCCGGCGGCTCAGAACCTGCGCGCGCTCTGAGCACCGCATTTGGCGCACTGGAACTTGCGGTCGTCGCCGAGAATCCAGTCGTGGTCGCCGCCGGTCGGGCATGCGGACATGGACACCAACTCCTTGGGAGGGGGCTGCGAGGGGTCTGCGCTGCTCACTGTACGTCCCACGCACCACACCAGTCCCGAGAATGAGGAAATACCCCCTTGGCTCACCTTCCCCGTGGTACACGAGAACGCCGACGGGGCCCGTCGCACAGGCGACGGGCCCCGGGCAGGTCGAACAGGGGGAGCTAGTTGCGGGCGGCGCGCATGTGCGCCTCCACCGCGGCGCGGTCGGCGCGCAGCTTGGCCAGGGCCTCGTCGAGGATGAGCTTGCCCTCCTCGGCGCTGCGCCGCTCCTTCACGTACGCCAGGTGGGTCTTGTAGGGCTCGGTGCGCGGCGGCGAGGGGGGGTTCGCCTTGTCCTTGCCCGCGGGGAACCCGCAGCGGGGGCAGTCCCACTCGTCGGGGACGAGCGCCTCGCTGGCGAAACTGGGCACGACCTCGTGCAGGTTCGCACAGTAGAACGGGACCCGGATGCGCGGGGCGGCCTCGCCGCGCTCCGCCTCGCCCATGGGACCGGCTCCGACCCGGCTGCCACGGATGGCACTGCCACTACCCACGAAAAACTCCTTCGGAGAACACGCTCACCGGCAACTGTGGCGAGCTCGACTGTGGAGGGTGAGCACCCGCCGGGTGGCGGGTCACATCCCCCGGTTGATCAGCAGGCCGAGCACGACGCCGGAGATGATCCAGACGACGGCGATGATGATGGTCATCCGGTCGAGGTTGCGCTCGACCACCGACGATCCGCCGAGCGAGGTTGTGACACCGCCGCCGAACATGTCGGACAGGCCGCCGCCCTTGCCCTTGTGCAGCAGCACGAGGAGGATCAGCAGCACGCTGAGAAGCATCACGAAGATGGACAGACCGAGGATCACACGCTCACCCGTAGCTCGACCCCGCAGCGGGGGGATGGACACCTCGATCCCCCGCTTCCCTCCAGTCCCGTCGGTGCCGTCGCGGCACCGGCCCGGTTCAGGGGGAGAGAGGAGATCGGGGACGATTTCGGATTTTACCGTGCCCTGAGTGACACGGGTGGGGAAACGGCGAGGGACGCAGGAACCCCACAGCGAAGTGTAGCCCGACCAGGGGACCCGTCGGGCGCCC
>NZ_JBJJBV010000183.1:0-13919 GCF_045446735.1 Nocardiopsis protaetiae | reverse complement strand
ACACCACCCTGTGGGCGCCCGACACCCCGTCCATGTGCGTGGGCATGCGCGGCCTCACCGACGTCGAGATCTCCCTGCACGGCCCCGCCCGCGACCTGCACAGCGGCTCCTTCGGCGGCGCCGTCCCCAACCCGCTCCAGGCCATGAGCGGCCTGCTCGCCGCCCTGCACGACGACGGCGGCCGGATCGCGATCCCCGGGTTCTACGACGGCGTCGTCGAGGCCGGGGCCGAGGAGCGCGAGCTCATCGCCCGCCTGCCCTTCGACGAGAAGGAGTGGCTGGCCACCGCCGCCTCCACCGCCACCTGGGGCGAGCGGGGCTACAGCACCCTGGAGCGCATCTGGCTGCGGCCCACCGCCGAGATCAACGGCATGTGGGGCGGCCACACCGGCGCCGGCGGCAAGACCATCGTCCCCCGCTCCGCCCACGCCAAGGTCAGCTTCCGCCTGGTCCCCGGCCAGGAGCCGCTGGAGATCCAGGCCCGCGTCCGCGAGTTCGTCGAGGCCCGCGTCCCCGAAGGCCTGCGCGCCGAGCTGGAGTTCGGCGGCCCCGGCGTGCGCGCCTGCGCCTCCGACCTGTCCTCCGCCGCCCTCAAGGCCGCCCGCACCGCCATGGAGCGCGCCTTCGGCACCCCGGTCCTGTTCACCCGCGAGGGCGGCAGCGGCCCCGAGGCCGACATCGCCGACATCCTCGGCGCCCCGCTGGTGTTCGTCGCCGTGGGCCTGGACGAGGACAACATCCACGCGCCCAACGAGAAGGTCGAGACGCCGCTGCTGCTCAAGGGCGCCGAGAGCGCCGCCTACCTGTGGGAGGAGCTGGGCGGCACCGCCTGACGCCCGGATCCCCGGGGCCCGGGCATGCGACGGGCCCCGGCGGCGTTGTCCCTGTCAGCCGGCGGCCGCGTCCGCCCGCACGGCGCGGCCCCGCACCCGCACACTCCCCGGAAGGACCCATGCACGTCGACACCACCGCCTCCCGGCCCGGCCCGGCCGCGTCCCGCCCCATGCTGTCCCGCGCCGCCGTCGACCCCGCCGCGCACCGGCGCACCGACCAGGACTGGCTGGAGCGGGCGTGGCGGGACCCCGGAACCCGGGTCCTCGCCCTGGAGGGCGGCGACCCCACCAGCTACGGCTGGAAGGCCCTCATGGCCAAGCAGTCCCGGGCACTGGTCACCACCGCGGGGGACCCCGCGCTGGTCCTGACCCCGCCCGCGGACGCGCCCGAGGGCGAGCGCTACCTGCTCGGGGAGGCCGACGGCCGCGCCTACTTCGCGGTGCGCTCCCCGGCCGAACTCGTCGAGCGCGACGGCGCCCGGCCCGCCTCCCTGCGCGAACTCGGCCCGCTGCTCAACGACCACGACACCGGCCTGCTCACCCGCGCCGTCGCCCTGGCCAACTGGCACGCCACCCACGGGTTCTGCCCGGCCTGCGGCGCGCCCACGGTCATCTCCGCCGCCGGACACCTGCGCCTGTGCGAACGCGAGGGCCGCGAGCAGTTCCCGCGCACCGACCCGGCCGTCATCATGCTGGTCCACCGCGAACAGGGCGGGGACGAGCAGGTCCTGCTCGGCAACAACCCGCACTGGGACGCGCGCCGCTACTCCGTGCTGGCCGGGTTCGTCGACGCCGGCGAGTCCCTGGAGCAGGCGGTCGTCCGCGAGGTCGCCGAAGAGGCGGGGATCGTGGTCGAGGAGCCCCGCTACCTGTCGTCCCAGCCGTGGCCGTTCCCGCGCAGCCTCATGATGGGCTACACCGCGCGCGCCGTCGGCGAGACCGAGCGCACCGACGACGAGATCGGCTCCCTGCGCTGGTTCACCCGGACCGAACTGGCCGAGGCGGCGGCCACCGGGGAGATCGTGCTCCCCGGTCCCGTCTCGATCGCCCGCACCCTCATCGAGCACTGGCAGGGGGAGGCCCTCCCCGGCCAGTGGTGACCGAGGGGGCATCGCGCGGCGGAGGCCCTCCCGCCGACCCTCCCGACAGGGTCGGTGGCGTGCATCTCCCCGGCTCCGCCGCGTGTGGCGTGTGCGGGGGTCAGTTGGAGCCGGGGGAGACGTTGCCCAGCTCGTCCGGCAGCACCGTCAACGGGCTGGTGCTGCTCTCCACCACGTCGCGCGCCAGGTCGGCGACCTTGCGCCCGCGCGAGCGCGCCGAGGAGCGCAGCCGCTCGAACGCCTCGCGCGGCGGCATGGTGTGCCGCTCCGCCAGGACGCCGATCGCCTGCTCCACCACCACGCGCGAGTGCAGCGCGTGCTCCAACTGGGAGACGGTGTGGCGCAGCCGCTCCACCTCCGTCGCCCCCTCCGGCGCCCGCCCGGGCGCCTGCGGCCGCCGGTGGTCCCCGCCCGCCTCCGCGGTGAGCAGGTCGGCGAGGACCATCGCGCTCACCAGATCGGGCAGCTCGTGCCCGTTCCCCACGCGCCACCCCGTCGGGGTGCGGCGCACCACACCGACGTCGACCGCGTCGGCGACCGCTATGTCATGAGAACTCACGTCGTCCCCCAACTCAACACTCCCCGTCGTCATCCGTCCGAGCCGTCCATGGCCGAGTGCGGTCGTACCGGGGATGGCCCCTCGGGGTCACGGGGCCGACGGCCCGCGGGAGTGACCCGCGGACCGGCTTCTCCGGGCTACGACAGCTCGGCCAACTTCTGCTTCACCTGAGCGAGCGACGGGTTGGTCATCGCCGCTCCGTCACTGAAGACCACCGTCGGGACGGTTTGGTTCCCGTTGTTGACCTTCATCACGAGTTCCGCGGCCTCCGGGTGCTCCTCGATGTTCACCTCACGCCCGGTGATCCCCTCCCGTGCGAGCTGGCTCTTGAGCCGCTTGCAGTACCCGCACCAGGGGGTGGTGTACATCGTGAACTGGTCGGTGGCCGTGTTCGTCATCTCGCTCACGTTTCCTTCGTCCTACGGTCGGCGTTCTCGCCCGGTCCCACATCCCAACACCGTGGGTCCCGGTCCGCTTCCCCCGACCGTGCGACACAACGTGGGACGCCTCACAGGGCCGGGTGGTTCTGAAATGTGTCGTTCGGCTCGGTGGCCGGAACCGGCCGCGTCCCCCCTGTAATGCCCGGGGCTCCGCCCGCGGGTCCGCCCTGTGGACGAGTGCGGTTCCGTCCCCGCGGCGATTCATACTTGAGAGACTGATCCACAGAACCGCACAACCGTCTCGACCATGTTCAGGAGCACCATGGACCCCGACAGCGTCCTGGAGGGACTGGACCCCGAGCAGACCCTGGCGGCGCGCGCGCTGCGCGGACCCGTGTGCATCCTGGCCGGTGCCGGGACGGGCAAGACCCGCGCGATCACCCACCGCATCGCCCACGCGGTCGCCGGCGGGGTCGTCTCCGAGCAGCAGGTCCTCGCGGTCACCTTCACCGCCCGGGCCGCCGGGGAGATGCGCGGACGGCTGCGCGCCCTGGGCGCCCCCCGCGTGCAGGCCCGCACCTTCCACGCCGCCGCGCTGCGCCAGCTCTCCTTCTTCTGGCCGCAGGTGATCGGCGGCGAGAAACCCACCCTCATCGAGAGCAAGATCCAGGCGGTGGCCCGCGCCGCCCACTCCGTGGGCGTACAGCCCGACCGCACCGGCCTGCGCGACCTCGCCTCCGAGATCGAATGGGCCAAGGTCACCCAGGTCCGCCCCACCGACTACGAGCGCGCCGTCGCCAAGGCGTCCCGGCAGGCGCCGCTGCCCGCGGGCGAGGTCGCCCGGGTCTTCGAGGCCTACGAGGAGCTGCGCCGCGAGCACAACCTCCTCGACTTCGAGTCCATGCTCGAACTCACCGCGGGCATGATCAACGAGTACCCGGCCATCGCCCAGCGGGTCCGCGAGCAGTACCGGTACTTCGTCGTGGACGAGTTCCAGGACGTCAACCCCCTCCAGAAGCTCCTGCTCGACGCCTGGCTGGGCGACCGCGACGACCTGTGCGTGGTCGGCGACCCCAGCCAGACCATCTACTCCTTCGCCGGGGCCACCCCCTCCTACCTCACCGGGTTCGCCACCCGCTACCCGCACGCCACCGTCGTGGAGCTGGTCCGCGACTACCGGTCCACCCCCCAGGTGGTGCGGGTCGCCAACCACGTCATCTCCCAGGCCAGGGGCACCACCTCCGCCGGGCACCTCACCCTCCAGGCCCAGCGCCCCGACGGACCCGACCCCGCCTACCAGGAGTACGACGACGAGCCCGCCGAGGCCACCGGGGTCGCCCGCAAGATCCGCGCCCTGATGGAGGAGGGCGTCGCCGCCGGGGAGATCGCCGTCCTGGTGCGCATCAACGCCCAGTCCGCCGCCTACGAGCAGGCCCTCACCGACCAGGGCATCCCGTTCACCGTGCGCGGCACCACCCGGTTCTTCGAGCGCCCCGAGATCAAACAGGCCGTGCACCTGCTGCGCGGCGCCCGCCACGAGGCGGCCGGGGAGGCACCCGCCCCGCTCATCGCCACCGTCCGCCAGTTGCTGGGGCAGATCGGCCTCACCGACACCGCGCCCGAGGGCCGCCAGGCCCGCGAACGCTGGGAGTCGCTGACCGCGCTGGCCCAGCTGGCCGAGGACATGGCCGCCAAGCCGGGCCCCGGCGGCGGCCCGGTCACCATGAACGACCTGGTCGAAGAGCTGGACGTGCGCATCTCGACCGAGCACGCGCCCGGGTTCGAGGGCGTCACCATCGCCTCCCTGCACGCCGCCAAGGGCCTGGAGTGGGACGCGGTGTTCCTGGTCGGCCTCACCGAGGGCATGATGCCGATCATCTACGCCGAGACCGACGAGCAGGTCGAGGAGGAGCGCCGCCTCTTCTACGTGGGCGTCACCCGCGCCCGCGAGCACCTGGCCATGTCGTGGTCCCTGGCCCGCTCCCCGGGCGGCCGCAAGACCCGCAAGCCCTCCCGGTTCCTGGACGGCCTGCGCCCGGCCTCGCCCAGCACCTCCGCCCGCCGGGCCGAGCGCCGCCGCGGCGGCCCCGCCCGCTGCCGGGTGTGCGGCGACACCCTCACCGACGCGGCCGCGCGCAAGCTGGGCCGTTGCCTGGACTGCCCCTCCAGTTACGATGAGGCGCTGCTGGAGCGCCTGCGCGACTGGCGGCGCGCGGTCTCCCAGGAGCAGAAGGTGCCCGCGTACGTGATCTTCACCGACGCGACCCTCCAGGCGATCGCCGAGCAGGAGCCCTCCGGGGTCTCGCAGCTCACGGCGGTGTCCGGTGTCGGGCCGGCGAAACTCGACCGCTACGGTGAGGCGGTGCTCGCGCTGGTCGCCGGCGCCGACCCCGCCGAGGTCATGGAAGGTCGGGACGCCCCCGACGAGCACGAGGAGGACGCGACCTGATGAGCGACAGAACCGGCGAGCCCCGGCGGGACCAGTCGGTGGCCGACCTGCTGGCGGTTCTGGACCTGGAGCGGATCGAGGTCAACATCTTCCGGGGCAACAGCCCCCAGGAGGGTCCCCAGCGGGTCTTCGGCGGGCTGGTCGCCGGCCAGGCCCTGGTGGCCGCGGGCCGGACCGCGCCCGAGGACCGGTACGTCCACTCCCTGCACGCATACTTCATCCGCCCCGGCGACCCGGCGGTGCCGATCGTCTACGAGGTGGACCGGGTCCGCGACGGCCGGTCGTTCACGACCCGCCGGGTGGTCGCCGTCCAGCACGGCAAGCCGATCTTCACCCTGTCGGCCTCCTTCCACAAGGAGGAGCCGGGGCTGGACCACCAGATCCCGATGCCCGACGTGCCCCCGCCCGAGGACCTGCCCAGCACCCGCGAGCGGCTGCGCGCCGAGTTCGGCAGGGTCCCGGGCTTCGTGCGCTGGCACCCCATCGAGCTGCGCCCGGTGGGGCCGCTGTCCTACGAGGCCGAGCGCGACCCGCGGCTGCGCACCCCGGTCAACCCGGTGTGGCTCAAGGTCGACGGCAAACTGCCCGACGACCGGCTCACCCAGGTGTGCATGATGACCTACGCCTCCGACCTCACCCTGCTCGACACCGTGCTGCTGCGCCACGGGCGGTCCTTCGCCGGGATCTCGATGGCCAGCCTGGACCACGCCATGTGGTTCCACCGGCCGTTCCGCGCCGACGAGTGGCTGCTCTACGCGCAGGAGACCCCCAGCGCCCAGGGCGCCCGCGGGCTGGCCCGCGGCCTGGTCTACACCCGCGACGGGGAACTGGTGTGCTCGGTGGTGCAGGAGGGGCTGATCCGGGTTGTGGACGCCGAGGGCTGGTCCGACGCCCTGCGCCCCGACCCCGTGTGACCGCTACCGGCCACGGGGGAGGTGGTAACACCGCGGGGATCCCCGTGATTCCCGGGAAACCGTGGCCGGATGAGGACGTTTTCGCAGGTCAAAAATAGGTTGCTAGTTTTCATGGGCGACCCGTAGTCTGTACATCGTCGCCAAGACCGCTCCATGGCGCGGGAGGGATCCCGTCGCCCGACTTGAAGGAGGTGCCCGATCAAATGATGACCACGAACTTCGCTTCGACCGTGTCGTCCCGTCAGCAGTGGCTGAACGCTGTCTCGGGCACCGCCCTGTCCTGCGGTCTGCCCGGCGGCTCCGCCCTGCGCGGTGAGCGCGCCATCGCCGGCGATGCCCTGAGCGGCATCGGCCTGGCCTCGGCCACGGGTGCCGCTCTGCGCGGCACCGGTGTCGAGGGGACCGGTATCGGCTTCGGGGGCTTCGGCGTCCGACCCGTCGCGACCGTGATCCTCGCCGCCGAGCACGAGTCCAACGGCAGTGGTGTGTCCACCGGCTTCGAGAGCGCCCGTGACCGCGGCGAACTCATGACGGCTCGCACCGAAGAAACCCCGCGCCACTACGGCGCACCGGGGAAGTGTCCACGGAGGAATCCGGCCTAGCGATAGGCCGAGGGTCTCCCTCCGTGGCCGCGGTCCCCGATTCGGGGCCGCGGCTTCTTTGTATCCACGTCCGCTCGATCTCCCCCGGGGAGGCAGAGCAGGCGTCGGCATCGCAAGTCAGGTCCCGCACCGGAACCGCATCCGGTGAACCGAGAACACCGACCGCGTTGTAAGAGAACAAAGATCTTGGAGGGCACCGATGCTCGCGTCGGTCCTGGAAACGCCCTGGCTGGGCGAGACCGAAATCCCCTGCCGTATGCAGCCCGACCTGTTCTTCGCCGAGGCCCCCGCCGACGTCGAGGCGGCCAAGGCCCTCTGCGGAGCCTGCCCGTTCCGGGAGCAGTGCCTGTCCGACGCCCTGGACCGCAAGGAGCCGTGGGGCGTCTGGGGAGGCCAGCTGCTCGTCGCCGGCCAGGTCGTCGCGCGCAAGCGCCCGCGCGGCCGTCCCCGCAAGAACCCGGCTCCGGTCGCGGCCTGAACCGGTCATCCCGAACTCCACCGCTGGACACGAGAAAACCCCGAAGGACTGAACAAGACATGATGATCCTGGAACTCCTGGACCTGACGAACGAGAAGAGCGCCGAGAACCGCGAGCGTCAGGGCGTCCGCCTGACAGCGCGAGAGATGCGCGCCCGCCAGCGCGAGCAGCGCCGTGCGGAAGACGCGCTCATGGAAATCGCGTGGTCACGCCTGTGTTGACGGAGTGACCGGGCGCGGTGGCCGCCACCTGCGGTGACCACCGCGCCCGGACCCGGCCGACAACGGCGGACACATGCGGAACCGGCGCGAGACCACCGCGGGACCGGACGGGGACCCTCGAAAGAGGGTCACCGTCCGGTCTCTTTTCGGTGAACTCCGAATAAAGGAAACCTCTCCAGAGGGCCTCGGAAGGCCCTCCAGAGAGGTTCGAAATACCCCAGGTCAGGCCGGAATGCACGACGGGGCCGGGTTTTCCGCCCGCCGGGTCCGTTCTCGCCGAGGAGACGAAATCAAAGACATAACAGGACAACACACTCCTGTTCGAGAGCGCTTTCCTCGGCTACCGTAAAGTTCGTGCCCTCGAACACCAAAATCGAGGTGCGACGCAGTCCTCGTCGCCGGCGCACCGTGTCGGCCTACAGGGACGGGGACACGACCGTCGTCCTCGTGCCCGCGACGTTCTCCCGCGCAGAGGAAAAGCGCTGGGTGGGACGCATGCTGCAACGGCTGGAGGCCCGCGAGGAGCGGCGCCGCCCCGGTGACGCGGAACTCCACGAACGCGCGGTCGACCTCGCCCGCCGTTATCTGGACGGCACCCGATTGCCGGACAGCGTCCGCTGGGTCGACAACCAGAATTCCCGCTGGGGTTCGTGCACCCCCGACACCCGCACGATCCGCATCTCCCGGCGCGTCGCCGGAATGCCCTCCTGGGTGGTGGACTACGTCCTCATCCACGAACTCGCGCACCTGTTCATCCCGCACCACGGCTCCGAGTTCTGGGAACTCGTGCACCGCTACCCCAAGGCCGAGCGCGCTCGCGGCTACCTGGAGGGGTTCAGCGCCGGCTCGCGCTCCGAGCCCTGCGAGCCCGACCTCGCCCCCGAGGAGGAGGCGCTCAGCGAGGCCGAGGTCGCCCTCGAAGAGTGAACCCGGTGCCGGCCGCCACCGCCTCAGTCGCCGATCCCGGGGCCGCGGTCCCCGCGTGAGGCCGGGCCACGTCCGCCGGGCGGCCGCTGTTGCCCGGAAGCGCCCGTACGGGGGCCGGTGGGCGGCCCGCCGCTCGCCCGCATGAGGTCCAGGGCCGAAGGACGGCCGTCGTACCGTGGTGCGGCCGACCCGATCGCGCGCCCCTCCCGTTCCACGTCGGCGTTCTGCGATGCCCCGCGGGGGACGACGCGGACCCCGCCGTCCGGTGTCTGGGCGGTATCCTCCCGGCCCCCGCGCCGGTAGTAGGCGTTCGCCTCCTCGAAGGCCAGGGCCACGTGCTCGGAGGAGTACCGGCCCAGCTCCTCCCGGAGCCGTCCCGCCGCGCGGTGGAACCCCTCCGGGTCGTTCATGACCTCTTCCAGCCTGGCCGAGATGGGGAGGTGCCGCGGGCCCGCCTGGGCGGTGGCCCGCCCTTCCCCCATGAGGTGGTCCTTGTGCGCCGCGCGGGTCCCGGTGTCGTCGATGACCAGCCGGGCACCGACCTCGGGTTCGATGAAACCCGGATCCTCCAGGACCGAGGCGAAGCCGTTGCCGTTGCCCCTGGCGATGACCACGGGCCGCCCGCTCGCCGCGTACTCCGCGGCGGCGAGCCCGTAGGACTCACTGTGGGAGGCGGCCAGCAGGACGTCCGAGCGTTCGATGGCCTCGCGCATCTCGTTCGGGTCCGAGGTGAAGTGACGGATGTCGACGAACTCCCTGGTGTCGGCCCCCAGCCGTTCCGTCCACTGGGTGTGCAGTTCCTCGGGGTCGGTCCCCTGTGCGCCGAGAAGGGTCATCCGGGCTTGGGAGTGGCCCCGCTCGCGCAGGGAGTGCACCGCCATCACGCCGTCCAAGGCGCCCTTGTTCGGATCTTCCATGCGCCCCAGCATGAGCACGTTGAACGGGTCATCGGCGGCCCGTACCCCTGCCGGCGGCGGGGCGAGGGTGTTCTCGGGAACGAAGCGGAAGACCGGCGAGCGGTCTTCTTCCCCGGCGCCGGTCTTCGCCATGATCCTCTTGGCGTCCTCGGCGGTCTTGTTCCCGTGCGCGATGACGTAGTCGGCCCGCTGGAACACCTCCCCGTGGCGTTCCGACCGGGTTCTTCCCAGTTCCTCCAGGCCCTGCGCCTTCAGGGTCGCCTCCGGGTCCAGAGTGAGGAACGAACCGACCGTGGCCTGCGGATAGTGGTGCTCCTTGAGCCAGAGCGCCGCCTCCGTCGTCATGTCGCCGTATCCGACGATCGCGTCGAAGGAGTTCGCGCCGACGGGCAGCCCCAGTCCCTCCAGGCCCCGTTCGCGGACGTGGATCTTGATGCGCTCCGACATCCTGAAAACGAAGGGGCCCTCGCCCTCGTACTCCTCGTTCAGCTCGTCCCTGATGCCCTCCCGGGTCAGGGAGATCACGGTCCGGTCCGGAGCCGGGGGCCGGTGGTCCCCCACGGTGACCAGGTGGACGTCGTGCTCCCGGGCGAGTGCTCGGGTGATGCGCTCGTTGAGGACTATTCCGCCGTCCTCTTGCTCGGCGTGGTACATCAAGAACAGATAACGTGACATCTTCTTCCGAAGGTGTGGCGGCCTGTCAGGGGAGCCTGGTGGCGAGGGTGTCCAGGAACAGGGCGAGGGGGAGGGCGTCGAACCGGATCGGGCCGGTGGTCCGGCCGGGGCTCAGCCGGGCCGAGAGCTCGTCGAGGACCTCGGCGATGATCAGGGCCTGGTCGAGGGACATGGCGGTCCAAACAGGGCCCCCGGCAGAGGCGGAGCGCGCCTCCTCCCGCTCCCGGGGGACATAGGGGAGCGGAGCACCCTGGAACAGGGCCGAGCGGATCCGGGCGTCGCGGTCGGGGAGATCGGGGTTCGGGGAGGCCGTGACCGACTGCCGGGAGGGATCGCGCCCCTGGCCGACCTCTCGCCAGGGGGAGCCCTCCGCGCCTTCCAGGACCCCGCGCAGGATGTCCGATGCCTCGGCGGTTCTCCGGGACAGGGGACCGGTGGCACCTGAGGGCCGCGCGCCCACCCCGGGTGTGGTCTCCGCCGCACGCCGCGCGGCCGGTTGGAGGCGCTGGAGGACCTGCGGGTCGAGGTCCCCCGAGGACACACGGACCGGTCCGGCCGCGGGGAGGGCGGGGCGGGGGGTTCCCGCGGCCCCGGTGACGGCGTCGCGCAGGTGGTCCGCGACATCCCGCACCGTTCCCGAGAACCCCGCGGCCTCCGCGGAGATGGTGCAGGCGGGGCGCCCGGGCATCGACCGCGACCGCAGTTCGGTGACCAGCGTGAGGATGTACGTGCCCCAGGTCCGTGTGAGCAGGACGCAGGAGCCGGCTTCGATGTGGAGGGGGCCCATCATCGGGTTCTCGGCCAGGTAGTGGGCCGGGTGTTCGATGCGGGGGGCCGCGTCGAGGCGGTCCTTCCAGTCACGCCCCGCCTGAGCCAGGGTGATGGGCCGGTCGTCGGGGGTTCGGCGGGTGACCAGGTGGTGTGCGGGGTCGGACGGCGCGCCGGGGGCGGAGTCGACCGCCACCGCATCGCTCAGGATCCGGCTCAGCTCCTCCCAGGCCCGTTTGCGTTCTTCGGGCCAGGTGTTCCGGCCACCCGGCCGCCAGAGGTCGAGGTCGGAGGCGAGCAGTTGTGCGGCCGCCGTGTAGAGGTCGGCGTCCTGGGTGTCGGTGTGCGGGTACGCCACGCGGTGTCTCCGTTTCCGTGGCCGGAATCAGGCGTTGCCGCAACGGATCATCCCGTCCGAACCGCCCATCGGGCAAGCGGTATTGCGCGTACGGGGTCGTCGCGCCGGCGCCGGGAAGGGTTGCCGGACACCGGGCGGGATCGGTGTCGCGATAATGGAACCCGGTACCGGCAGGGCGGCGGGGAACCCCGTCCGGGCCCCCGCCGTCGGTGTCACCGGGCGGCGCCCCGGCGGGCGGCGACGGTCGCGGCGGCGGCCAGGACCAGGGAGCGGGTCACCTCGTCGGTGGGCTCGGGGAGCGCGTCGACCGGGAACCAGCCCAGGTCGGCGGACTCGTCGGGGTCGATCACCGGCTCCGCCCCGGGCGGGGCCAGCACCGCGTACTGCACGTCCAGGTGGAAGCTGCCGCCGCCGCAGGGCACCGCGTGGCGGTCCAGCCGGATCGGCCCGGGCAGCAGTCGCAGCCCCGGGATGCCGGACTCCTCAGTGGCCTCGCGCAGCACGGCCCCTGCCAGCGTGGCGTCCTGCGGCTCGCAGTGGCCGCCGGTCTGCAACCACATCCGGTGGATGCGGTGCAGGGTCAGCACCACCCGGTCGCCCTCGGCGGAGATGACCGCCGAACTGGCCGTGATGTGCCCGGGCAGGCAGCCCCGCCACATCCCGTCCTCGTGGGCGTCCAGGTGTTCCACGTACGCGCGGCGCAGTTCCTCCTGGCGCGCGTCGGGGGCGGCCCAGGCGGACAGCACCGCCCGGGCGTCGGCGTGCAGCGACACCTAGGAACCCTCTCCCGGCTCGTCCTTCTTGTCGTCCTCGTCGTCCTTCTTCCGCTCCGGGTCGCCCTCGGCGGGGGCCCCGGGGGCCTCGCCGGTGAGCGTGGAGATGTCGAAGTCGGCGTCGGTGAACGCCCCGCCGCTGACGAACGCCGCCGGGTCGTCCAGGTCCTCGCTGCTCGGCATCAGGTCCGGGTGCTGCCACACGGCGTCGCGCCCCTCGATCCCGCGCGCCTCCTCCAGCGCCGTCCACAGCGCCTGCGCCTCGCGCAGCCGCCGCGGGCGCAGCTCCAGCCCGACCAGGGCCGCGAAGGTGTGCTCGGCCGGACCACCGGTGGCCCGGCGCCGCCGGGTCGCCTCGGCCAGGGCGTCCGCCTGCGGCAGCCGCCCGGTCACCGCGCCCGACACCACGGCCGCCACCCAGCCCTCGATGAGCGCCAGGGTGGTCTCCAGCCGGTTCAGCGCCGCCTTCTGCTGCGGGGTGTCCTCGGGCTGGAACATGCCCTGGCCGCCGCCCAGCACCTCCTGGAGCGCCTCGGGGTTGCTGATGTCGATCTCGCCGAGCCGGTCCTCCAGGCCGCTGATGTCGAAGGACATCCCGTCGGCGTACTCGGCGACCAGCCGGAACACGTGCGAGCGCAGCCACGGCACGTGCGAGTACAGACGGTGCACCGCCGCCTCGCGCGCGGCCAGGTACAGCCGCACCTCGTCGTCGGGGATCTCCAGGCCCTCGCTGAACTTGGCGACGCCCAGCGGCAGCAGCGCCGCGCTGCCCTCACCGGCCAGCGGCAGCCCGATGTCGGCGGTGCCCACGACCTCCTGGGAGAGCTCGCCCACGGCCTGGCCCGCCTGCTGGCCGACCATCATGCCGCCCATCTGCTGGATCATGCCCAGCAGCGGACCGGCCACCGACTGCATCTCCTCGGGCAGGCTCTGCCCCATGGACCTGACGGTCTTGCTGGTCAGCGGGTCGCACAGCTGCGCCCAGGAGTCCATGGTCTTCTCGACCCACTCCGAGCGGCTCCACGCCTGCGCGGTCTGCACGCCCGAGGGCAGCGAAGTGGACTGGTCCAGCCACAGGTCGCCCAGGCGCAGCGCCTCCTGGACCTTGGCGTAGTCCCCGGCCGGCACGCTGGGGTCGCCCTTCTGCGCGACGACCTGCCGCGCTATGTCCTTGGCCATACTCCAGTTGATGCCCGAGCCGGTGCCCTGCCCGGAGGCGGGGTCGCCCGGCGTGGGCTGGGACGACATCATGTCGGCGAACTGGCGCAGCATGTCGGCCATCTGCTGCGGGTCGCCGAACGGGAAGCCGTCGGGCATTCCGGATCCTCCTCCGCCCGGGCGGCCGCCGCCGGCACCACCCGAGCCGGAGTCGCCAGAGCGGCGTCCGGACTCGTCATCGGGATCGTTCGGCATGCTGAAACCGAAAGGCAGGTCGCTCACAATCAGACCTCAGGCAGGATTAGGTTTGGTATCCACTGTCACGTTAGCTGGGAGTCGCCCGGAGTGAATACCGAAAGCAGCCAGGTTCGCCCAGAGCACAGCCGGTCCGAAGGGGCCGGGGCGGTGGTCGCGGTCACCGGCGCGGCCTCCGGGGTGGGCCGACTTCTCGTGCAACGCCTGGCGGCGCCGGAAGGTTCCGCTGCCCCGCGCGAGGTCATCGCCATCGACGACGAGTTCGCCGACCTGCGCGGCGTCACCTGGCGCATCGCCGACGTCTGCGACCCGGCGCTGGTCTCCCGCCTGGGCGGTGTGGACGTGCTGGTGCACACCGCCGACGACCGCTCCCCGGACCGGCGGCCCGCCGACCGGCGCGCCCACAACATCCGGGCCGCGCAGACGGTCCTGACCGCCGCGGCCGCCTCGGGGGTCCCTCGCGTCCTCCTGGTCACCAGCACCATGGTCTACGGGGCGGCACCCGACAACCCGGTCCCGCTGCCGGAGAACACCGCCCGGGTCTCGGACAAC
>NZ_JBJJBV010000182.1:0-16709 GCF_045446735.1 Nocardiopsis protaetiae | reverse complement strand
CGCCCGCGTCGACCAGCAGCTGGGCACCGGCGCGGGTGGCGACGTTGCCCGCGACGA
The DNA here is from genome assembly GCF_045446735.1 of Nocardiopsis protaetiae. NCBI lineage: Bacteria > Bacillati > Actinomycetota > Actinomycetes > Streptosporangiales > Nocardiopsidaceae > Nocardiopsis > Nocardiopsis protaetiae. Next base: position 16,652 of record NZ_JBJJBV010000182.1, on the reverse strand, counting down.
TGTCGGCGCGGGAGTTGGCCTTGAGCTTGGCGACCATGTCGGCCAGCCCGGCGGAGTGGCCGTGGGCGGTGTCCACGACGATGAAGTCGACCCCGGCCTCGACGAGCAGCTTGGCGCGCTCGGTGGCCTCGGGGCCCACGCCCACCGCGGCGCCCACGACGAGGCGGCCGTCGGCGTCCTTGGTGGCGTCGGGGTACTGCTCGCTCTTGATGAAGTCCTTGACGGTGATGAGGCCGCGCAAGCGGTTGTCGGCGTCCACCAGCGGGAGCTTCTCGACCTTGTGCTGGCGCAGCAGCTCGAAGGCGCGCTCGCGGCTGACGCCGACCGGGGCGGTGACCAGGTTCCGCGTGGTCATGACGTCGCGGACCAGGCGGCTGCGGTCGCTCTCGAACCGCATGTCGCGGTTGGTGACGATGCCCACCAGGCGGCTGGAGTCGTCGGTGACGGGGACGCCGGAGATCCGGTAGTGCGAACACAGGCGCTCGACGTCGGCGAGGGTGTCCTCGGGCTTGCAGGTGACCGGGTCGGTGACCATGCCCGCCTCGGAGCGTTTGACCAGGTCCACCTGGGCGGCCTGGTCCTCGGCGGAGAGGTTGCGGTGCAGCACCCCGGCGCCGCCCTGGCGGGCCATGGCGACGGCCATGCGGGCCTCGGTCACGGTGTCCATGGCGGCGGACAGCAGCGGGATGTTGAGGCCGATGTTGCGGGAGAGGCGGGTGGCGGTGGTCGCCTCGCCGGGCTGCATGTCGGAGTAGGCGGGCACGAGCAGCACGTCGTCGTAGGTCAACCCCGGCGGCAGCAGCTTGTCCCCGTAGTCGCCGATGTTCTCCTGACCCATGACACAACCTCCGCTGCTCGCTCCGGCACGCCGGCCCTCCGGCGCGCCCGCGCGGTGCTCGCCCCCGCGTGTCGTCTCATCCTAGGTCGTCGCCCCGGTCGTCTCGGGGGGAACGGAGCGTTCTCCCCGCCGCCGGGACGGGAAAGTGAGCAGTCTCACCGTTTGGGATGGGAGCGGGCGGGTGCGGCGGATCGGCCGCGGGCCGGGAAGAGCCCTGCCCAGGTCAACGCCGGTGGGCGTGCGGGTTCTTCCCGCCGCCCCGGTGGCGCGCGCCATGCCGCGGCCGTCGGAGGCGGAGGTCCGCGGCCGTCGGAGAGCGGGGATCGACGGGTCAGCGGTGGTCGCGCGGGGTGTGGCGGACGGGGCCCACGGCCCGGCAGGACACGTGCGCGCGGGGGCGGTCGGGACAGGGGCGGCGCCCGTCGCCCGGGCGCCCGGCGCGCTCAGGGGAGGAGGCGGTTCGCCACGGCCACCTGCCGAAGCCGAGCAATAGCCCGGTGCTGGGCGACCCGTACCGCACCCGCCGACATTCCAAGTACATGTCCCGTCTCATCCGCTGTCAGTCCTGCTATCACCCTCATGACCAGCAGCTGCCGCTGCTGTTCGGGGAGCTCGTCGAGCAGCTCCCGCGCGCGCTGGGCCTCGATGACCCGCACGGCGTACTCCTCCGGCCCGGGCGCCTCGTCGGGCCGGTCCGGGACGGTGTCGCTGGAGACCAGCTCCACCCGGCCCGCGCCCCGCAGGGTGTCGGCCACCTTGTGGGCGGCGATGCCGAAGACGAAGGAGGCGAAGGGGCGGCCCCGGTCCTGGTAGCGCGGGATCGCCGAGAGCAGGGCGATGCAGACCTCCTGGGCGACGTCGTCGGAGTAGTGCGCCAGCCCGGACACCCGCGCCAGCCGGGCACGGCAGTAGCGGACCACCATGGGCCGGACCTCGCGGAGCAGCGAGTCCATGGCGCCGTCCTCACCCCGGACCGCGCGCGAGCCCAAGTGGTTCAGGCCGGTGTCGCGCGACACGGGATCGGGTTCCCCCGCTGTTCCTGGCCGCTGCGCGGTAACGCCCCCCCGGGCGTTTGCATCCGTCACGCTAGTGATCATGCCCCGGTCCGCGGAGTTGACCGCTCCAATCGCCAACTACGGAATGGTTACGTTTTGGAAAATTCACCCGAAAACGGAACGGGGCGCGCGGTCAAACCCGAGGTCTGCGTGATAGTGCACACCTTCTGATCCCCCTGTGGACACGGGCGGTCGGCCCCCGCACACGGGCCAGCGGACCCCCGCGCACAGGCCGGTGGGCCGGCCGGGGAGCACCCCGGACCAGCCCACCGTCGGCGTCCGCGAACGGAACCCCTCACGGGGATCCGTCAGTGGCCGTGCCCGTGGCCGTCGTCGTCGCCCTCGTCCTCGGGCTTGTCCGCGACCAGCACCTCGGTGGTCAGCAGCATGCCCGCGATGGAGGCGGCGTTCTGCACGGCGGAGCGGGAGACCTTGACCGGGTCGATGATGCCCTCGGCGGTCAGGTCGCCGTAGGTGCCCTTGGCGGCGTTGTAGCCGTGGCCGACCTCCAGCTCGGAGATGCGGTGGACCACAACGAAGCCCTCGGCGCCGGCGTTCTCCGCGATCCAGCGGGCCGGCTGCACCAGGGCGCGGCGCACGATGCCCACGCCGGTGGCCTCGTCGCCGGTCAGGCCGAGGTCGTCCAGGGCCGTGGAGGCGTGTACCAGGGAGGCGCCGCCACCGGCGACGATGCCCTCCTCGATGGCCGCGCGGGTCGCCGAGATGGCGTCCTCCAGGCGGTGCTTCTTCTCCTTGAGCTCGACCTCGGTGGCCGCGCCCACGCGCAGCACCGAGACGCCGCCGGCCAGCTTGGCCAGGCGCTCCTGGAGCTTCTCGCGGTCCCAGTCGGAGTCGCTGGCCTCGATCTCCTTGCGGATCTGCGCGATCCGGTCGTTGACCTCGGACTGCTCGCCGGCGCCGTCGACCAGGGTGGTGGTGTCCTTGGTGATGGTGATGCGGCGGGCGTTGCCCAGCACGTCGATGTCGGCGTTCTCCAGGGTAAGGCCGACCTCCTCGGCGATGACCTGGCCGCCGGTGAGGACCGCGATGTCCTGGAGCATGGCCTTGCGGCGCTCGCCGAAGCCGGGCGCCTTGACCGCGGCGACGTTCAGGGTGCCGCGGATCTTGTTGAGCACCAGGGCGCCCAGGGCGTCGCCCTCGATGTCCTCGGCGATGATCAGCAGCGGCTTCTTGTTCTGGACGATCTTCTCCAGCAACGGCAGCAGCTCGTTGAGGTTGGAGATCTTGCCCTGGCTGATGAGGATCTGCGCGTCCTCCAGCACCGCCTCCTGGCGGTCGCCGTCGGTCACGAAGTAGGGCGAGATGTAGCCCTTGTCGAACTGCAGGCCCTCGGTGAACTCCAGGTCCAGCCCGAAGGTCGGGGACTCCTCGACGGTGATGACACCGTCCTTGCCGACCTTGTCGAACGCCTCGGCGATCAGGTCGCCGATCTGGGCGTCCTGGGCGGAGTTGGTGGCGACGTAGGCGATGTCCGCGCGCTCCTCGACGGGGCGGGCGCGCTCCAGCAGGATCTCGGACACCCGCGCGGCGGCGGCGTCGATGCCCTTCTTCAGGGACATCGGGGAGGCGCCGGCGGCGACGCTGCGCAGGCCCTCGCGGACCAGCGCCTGGGCCAGCACGGTGGCGGTGGTGGTGCCGTCGCCCGCGGCGTCGTTGGTCTTGGTGGCGACCTCCTTGACGAGCTGGGCGCCCAGGTTCTCGTGGGGGTCGTCCAGTTCGATCTCACGCGCGACGGTCACACCGTCGTTGGTGATGGTGGGGGCACCGAACTTCTTGTCGATGACGACGTTGCGGCCGCGCGGGCCCAGCGTCACCTTGACGGCGTCGGCGAGGCGGTCCACGCCCCGCTCAAGGGCGCGGCGGGCGTCGTCCTCGAACTCCAGGATCTTCGGCATTCCGGTTCTTCCTTGGTAGGCCTGGCCAAAAACGAACATCCCGCCCGCCCGGCGAGGTGCCGACCGGTGCGGGATGCGGAAACTGCTCCGTACCCGTGTGAACGGGCCGCGTCGAGAACTACTTCTCGACGACCGCGAGGAGGTCGCGGGCGGAGAGGACCAGGTACTCCTGGCCGTCGTACTTGACCTCGGTGCCGCCGTACTTGCTGTAGAGGACGACGTCGCCGACCTTCACGTCCAGCGGGATGCGCTTGTCACCCTCGTCGTCCCAGCGGCCCGGGCCCACCGCGAGGACCTCGCCCTCCTGGGGCTTCTCCTTGGCGGTGTCCGGGATGACCAGGCCGGAGGCGGTGGTCTGCTCGGCCTCCAGGGCCTTGACCACGACGCGGTCCTCGAGCGGCTTCAGCACGGTCTTGGTGGCGGTCGACACTGTGTGACCTCCCCCTTCAGGATTTCGGTGTCCAGTACGTCCGGTCCGGGCGTAGGAAGGCACGGACCGGCTGAGAAAAAGGGGCGACCGCGGCGGCCTGTCGTCGCGGGTGCCAGACCGGCCTCGTCGCGATTAGCACTCTACCCCTGAGAGTGCCAGAATGGAAATGTGACCGTGACCCCTGGTCAGCGGCGTTAACGGGACCGACCGCGAACGGCCCCGCCCCACCGTGGTGAAGGAGATCCATGCGCGTGCCCGCGTTCGAGGCCCTGCTGACCGACGCGGGCCGGGAGGTCCTGGCGTCGGTGGACGCCGAGGCGGCCGCGCGGGACGCGCTGACGGCGGCCTCCCGGTTGCGCGAGGATCCGCGGGTGGCCGCCCTCGACCCCGGCCTACCCGTTTCGGAGCTGGTGAACGCGGTCCTCACCCAGATTTCGCTGCGCGTTCGCGGACGGGCCAAGTTCGGGGAGCAGGCGGAGCGGATGTTCTTCACCCCGAACGGCCTGGAGCAGTCCACCCGCCGGTCGGTCGCCGAGTACCGGGCCGAGCGGGTGGCCAAGGCGCACGCGGGCCCGGCGGGCGACCTGTGCTGCGGGATCGGCGCGGACCTGCTGGCGCTGGCCGCCCGGGGGGTGGCGGTGGAGGGCGTGGAGCTGGACCCGGCGACCGCGGCGGTGGCCCGGGCCAACATCGCTGCGCTGGGGCTGGAGGACGTGGCGCGGGTGCGCGAGGGCGATGTCACGAAGGTCGTCCCGGGCGAGTACCCGCTGCTGGTGTGCGACCCGGCCCGGCGCGGCGGGCGCGGCCGGGTCTTCGACCCCGCCGCCTACTCCCCGCCCTGGGACGTGGCGGTGGCCCTGGCCGAGGGCGCGGAGGCGGCGTGCCTGAAGGCCGCCCCGGGCATCCCGCACGAGGCGCTGCCCGCGGGCGCGGACACCGAGTGGATCTCGGTGGACGGCGAGCTGAAGGAGGCGGCGCTGTGGTTCGGCGCGCTGGCCGGCGGGCCGCGGCGCCGGGCGACGGTGCTGTCCGAACGCGACGGCTCGCGCACGCACCTGGACGGGGACCCCGGCCTGGGCCCGGCGCCGGTCGCCCCGGCCCGCCGGTACCTGTACGACCCGGACCCGGCGGTGGTGCGCTCCCACCTGGTGGCCGAGGCGGCGGCCCGGGTGGACGGGGCGCTGCTGGACGAGCGGATCGCGTACTTCACCGCGGACACGGCGGTGCGCTCTGCGCTGTGGCGGGTGCTGGAGGTGGAGGAGGTGCTGCCCTTCTCCCTCAAACGGGTCAGGGCGGCGCTGCGCGAGCGCCGGGTGGGCACGGTGACGGTGATGAAGCGGGGGTCGGCGGTGGACACCGAGAAGCTGCGCCGCGACCTCCGGGCGTCCGGCCCGGAGGCGGCGACGGTGGTGCTCACCCGGGTCGGGGAGCGGCCCTTCGCGCTGGTGTGCCGAGAGCTTCCCTCACAGGAGCGCTGACCTGGGGTGATCACCCGGTGTGCCCGGGGGTGGAACGGTCACCCAGAGTAGGACCCGAGGTATCGGATCGTTATCTCACCCGACCGATATCTTTGGCCATCCCCTGGGGCGGGGGCGGTCCGGGTCGTTAGACTGGGCCCGCGATTCCCTCCCTTCTCATGGGTTCACCCGGAAGGCCCTGCGTGAGTGATCCGCGCCGCGGTTCGGTCGACGCTGGCCCTTTGCCTCACACGTATACGCACAGTCACACTCTGATCACATTGAGGCACGATCACCTGCGGGACCGCCGCCCGCCCGGGGACCATCGAGAACCCGACCTGCCCGGAACCACCGTCCATTCCCCCGGGCCAGGTGTCGGGAGCGCCAGAGAGAACAAGGAGCACCTCGGTGGAACAGAGCAATCACAACTTCCTCAACGGGGGAGGTCAGGCCGGGATCTCCGACCGCATGCGCGACCTGCTCTCCCAGGCTGCCCACGAGCACGACTCCGAGCAGAAGTCGCAGGGTGCGGTCACCGAGGAGATGCGCCAGCGCCTGGAGGGCATGGAGTGGCTCCTGCGTGAGTTGCGCGAGCGCGAGCTCACCGCCCTGGCCGAGTCGCTCACCGCGGTCAACGGCCGCATCGACGACTTCCTGGCCCGCCCGCCGGAATGGGCCGAGACCCTCGCCGAGCACATCGAGGTCGTCGGCCGCCAGGTCAAGCCGCTGTCGGACATGCCGTCCCTGCGCGCGGACACCCACCGCATCGCCGGGCACCTGGACACCGCGCTCACCCGCTTGCAGCGCATGTCGGAGACCGGGAACCGCACCGCCGAGCAGGTCGGCGAGCTGGGCGAGAAGCTGACCGCCCTGTCGGAGTCCTTCGAGACCCGGCTGGACGCCCTCGACGGCGCCCTGTCCGCGCTCAGCACCCGGACCGAGGCCGTGGAGGCCTCGCTCACCGCGCTGTCCGAGGCCTCCGGCACCCGGCACACCGAGCTCGCCGAGGCGCTGGCCGAGAACCGCACCGCCCTCACCGAGGCGGTGTCCGGCGCCCGTGAGGAGCTGGCCACGGCCGTCACCGAGGGGCGCACCGCCCTCACCGACGCCCTGGGCGAGGCCCGCACCGCCCTGGCGGAGCAGGCCGACACCAAGGCCGGGGAGCTGGCCGAGGCCGTGACCGAGGCCCGCACCGCGCTCACCGAGCAGAGCGACGCCAAGGCGGCCGAGCTCACCGAGGCCGTCACGGGGGCCCGCGAGGAGCTGGCCACGGCCGTGGCCGAGGGGCGCACCGCCCTCACCGAGGCGCTGGGCGAGGCCCGCGCCGCGCTCACGGACGCGCTGGGCGAGGCCCGCACCGACCTGGGCGAGCGCACCGACGGGCTGCGCACGGCCCTCACCGAGCAGGCCGACGCCAAGGCGGCCGAGCTCACCGAGGCCGTGTCCGGCGCCCACGAGGAGCTGTCCACCACCCTGGCCGAGAAGCACGAGGCCCTGCTCACGCGCCTCCAGGAGAACACCGGCGAGCTGAACGGCGAGCTGTCCGCCCTGGCCGCCGCCGCGGGCGAGCGGCACGACGCGCTCGTCGAGCGCCACGAGGCGCTGGCCGCCAGACTCGCCGAGGACGTCACCCAGCTGACGACCCTGGCCGAGGAGAACCACGCCGAGGCCACCGCCGCCGTCGCCGACGCCACCGGCGCCGTCGGCGCCCTGCGCAAGGACCACGAGACCTCCCTCCAGGACCTGCGCACCCACCTGCGCCAGCGCCTGTCCGAGCTGGACGAGCAGCTGGAGCTGGGTCGGACCGAGGCGCGCGAGCGCTCCGAGGCGGCCGCCGAGCGGATGAGCGCGTCGTTCACCGAGCGCACCGACTCCCTCGCCGCGCGGATCTCCGAGGACGCCGAACGGGTCGCCACCGGGTTCGAGGACCTGCGCACGTTCGTGGCCGAGACCTCCGCCCGCCTGGCCACCGACGCCGAGGACCGGTCGCAGACCCTCACCGAGGCGCTCACCGAGCAGGTCGAGGCGCACCGCACCGCCCTGGACGAGCGGCTGGAGCGCAACCGCGAGGCCCTCACCTCCAAGGTGGACGGGCACCTCACCCAGATCACCGGCAAGGTCGACCACGAGCTGGGCCGCCTCACCGACCGCTTCGACACCTTCGAGGGGCACTTCGAAGGCCAGTTCGAGGGCATGGAAGGCAAGATCGACCGGATCGACGGCCGGATGGACGGCATCAACGGCCGCCTGGACGGCATCGACGGCCGGGTCAACGGCGTCGAGGGCCAGTTCGAGGGCGTCAGCGGGCACTTCGACGGCGTCGACGGCCGCCTGGAGGCCGTGGACGACCGGCTGGAGGCGCTCAACCAGCGCCTCAACCAGCTCCCGCAGACCATGGAGGTCAGCGAGCTGCACCGCCGCCTGACCCAGCTGGTGGACCGCCCGCAGATCGACCACGGCGACAAGCTCGCCGAGATCGACGAGCACGTCACCTCGGCGGTCGCCCCGGTGCTGCGCGAGCTGAAGCAGCGCCCTGACCGGCACGAGCTGGAGGAGACCGTCACCGAGGCGGTCGAGAACTCCCACGACGACATCACCAAGCGGTTCGCCTCCCTGGAGGAGACGGTGCTCGCCCTGGCCGAGGCGCTGCTGCGCCCGGGCCGCGAGGGGGCTCCCACCCCCAAGCGCAAGCGCCGCCGCGACGAGGACGATGACGACGAGTAGGCCGCCGCACCGATAGGCCGCCGCACCGGCGCGTGTGCGGGAATCGCGATGGGGGGCGGGGGCGCCGATGGCACCCCCGCCCTCCGCGTTCACACGGGTGCGGCTCCCGAGCCCCGGGTCAGGCCTGGAGCATGTCCAGGTAGTGGGCGTTGTACATGACGCCGAGGACGTTGCCGAAGGGGTCGACCACGGACGCGGTCACGAAGCCCTCGCCGCGGACGGTGAGCGGTTCGTACTCCTCGGCGCCCAGTTCCAGCAGCCGGGCCAGGGCCGCCTCGACGTCGTCGACGTGCCAGTACACGACCGTGCCGCCCGGGCCGGGGCGCGCGGCCGGGGGTGCGTAGCGGCGGTCGGCGATGCCGAGTTCGTGCTGGTGGTCGCCGATCCGGAACTCGATGTACCCGGGCGGCAGGCCGTTGCCGGGGCGCTCGAAGTAGGGGTCGGTGCCCAGGAGGCCGGTGTACCAGCGGGCCGCCTCGGCGACGTCGTCGGCCCACAGGGTGACGGTGGTGAGTCCGCGCAGCATGGTCGTCCCTTCGTCGGTCGATGGGGACGACGCTACGGGGAGTGGAGGACGGGTTCGGTCCTCTACTCCCCGGGGACAGGGTCACGGCGTGAAGACGACCTTGCCGAACAGCCCGCCGTCGGCCATCGCCCGGAAGCCCTCGGCGGCCCGGTCCAGTGGCAGCACCCGGTCGATCACCGGCCGCAGGCCGGTCCGGGCGCACATCTCGATCAGGCCCGCCAGCTCGTCGCGGGTGCCCATGGTGGAGCCGATGACCTTCAACTGGAGGAAGAACACCCGGGTCAGCTCGGCCGGCGGGGCGTCGCCGCTGGTGGCGCCGCAGATGATGACGGCCCCGCCCGGTTTGAGGGAGCGCACCGAGTGCGCCCAGGTGGCCTGGCCCACCGACTCGAACACCGCGTCCACCCGCTCGGGCAGCCGCTCGCCGGTCGGCACCGCCGCGTAGGCGCCCAGTTCCAGGGCCTTCTTGCGCTTGCCCTCGTCCCGGCTGGTCACGTACACCCGGTGTCCGGCCCGCACGGCGAGTTCGATCAGCGCCACGGACACGCCGCCGCCCGCGCCCTGCACGAGGACCGTCGAACCGGGCAGCAGGCCCGCCTTGCCGAACAGCATGCTGTAGGCGGTCAGCCAGGCCGTGGGCAGGCAGGAGGCCTCCTCGAAGGACAGCTCGGGCGGCTTGGGCAGCAGGTTGGCCCGGGGCACGAGCAGGCGTTCGGCGAAGGTGCCGTCGTACTTCTCGGACAGGATCGTGGGGCGGCCCACGCCGTCCTCGACCACGCCGTGGACGATGACCTCGTTGCCGTCCTCGTCGGTCCCGGCGGCGTCGCAGCCCAGGATCATCGGGAGGCGGTCGGCGGGCAGGCCCACCCCGCGCAGGCTCCACAGGTCGTGGTGGTTGAGGGAGGCGGCCTTGACGTCGACCACCGCCCAGCCCTCGCGGGGCTCGGGGTCGGGGCGCTCGCCGGCTTCGAGGGCGGAGAGGGGGTCGTCGAAGGAGGAGCGTGCTGCTGTGATCGCGAACATGCCGGTAGTCGACCACATTCACCGAACCGAGTTCTAGTCCCCGCGCGGGATCGTTCCCCGCCGGGAGGAGCGCACCAGGGCCGCCCCGGCCGCGGCCGCGTCGGCCGTGCTGGTGGCCCTGCCGCTCGCCGGACCGGTCTCCCCGCACGCGTGAGCCCGGGAGGAGGCGGCGCGCCGCCGCGCCGACGAGGAGCGCCTGCACATCGCGCGGGAGCTGCACGATTCGCTGACCCACCAGACCTCGGTGATCAAGGTGCAGGCCGGGGCCGCCGTCCACCTGGCCCGCAAGCGGGGCGAGGAGGTGCCCGCGTCCCTGCCGGCGATCCAGGAGGCCGGGCGCGAGGCAGCCCGGGAGCTGCGGGCGACCCTATCGCCACCCACGACCGGGCGGTGGTGGAGGCCTGCGGGCGCGAGATCTCCCTGGTCCGCACGGGGGTCTGAGCCCCGTCCCCTGTGCCCTATGCCCCGCGCCCCGGGGGGAACGGCGGCGACCGCCTTCCCGGGTGCTGTCACCGGCTTCCCGGGTGCTGTCACATCCGGGCGCCCCGTGGTGTCATTCCTGTGACGGTGGCGAGCGCACGGGGGCAGAGGGGGCCATGGTGTCGATCCTGGTGACGGGTGGGACCGGCAGGCTCGGGCGGGCGGTGGTGCGGCGGCTGGCCGCCGAGGGCGCCGCCGGCGGCTCCGACCCCGCCGAGGTCCGGGTGCTGACGCGGCGGGCGGCCGACCCCGGAGGGCACGAACCGTTCCGGCGGATGGTCGGGGACCTGTCGACCGGCGCCGGCCTGGCCGCCGCCGTCGACGGCGCGACCACGGTCCTGCACTGCGCCACCACCAACGGGCGGCGCGACGTCGAGACGACCCGGCGGCTCGTCGACGCGGCCCGCCGGACCGGCCGGGACCCGCACCTCGTGTACGTCTCGATCGTCGGCGTCGACCGCATCGGCCTCCCCTACTACCGCGCCAAGCTGGCCGCCGAACACCTCGTCTCCGGCTCCGGACTGCCGTGGACGGTCCTGCGCGCCACCCAGTTCCACGAGCTGCTGGCCGCCGTCTTCTCCCTCCAGCGTTGGTCACCGGTCACGCTGGCCGTGCGGGGCTTCCGGTTCCAGCCGATCGACACCCGCGACGTGGCGGCCCGGCTGGCCGAAATCGTCGCCGCGGGCCCCGCCGGACGGGCCGCGGACATCGGCGGACCCGAGGTCCTCGGCATGGACGAGCTCGCCCGGCTGCACCTGGCCGCGCACCACCGGCGGCGGCGCGTCGTCCAGGTGCGCGTACCCGGCGCGGTCGCCCGGCAGTACGCCGCCGGGCACAACCTGACGCCGCGGAACGCGTTCGGGACGATCACCTTCGAGCGGTTCCTCGCCGGGGAGGCCGGGCGATGACGGGCGTGCGAGCGGGAGCGGTACGCGGCGGGCTGGTGTTCCTCGCCGGGGTGTGCGCCGTGCTGGCCGCCGTCATCTTCCTGTGGCCCGCCGAGTTCCACACCCTGCGCTGGGTCAACCTGGGCATGCCGTACAACCCCCACCTGCTGCTGGACTACGGCGCCAAGAACCTGGCCGTCGCGGTCTTCCTCGGGGGCGCCGCGGTGTCCATGCACCCCGCCTTCGTCCGCACCGCCCTGGCCGCCTACGCGGCCTGGGCGGTCGCGCACCTCCTCATCCACCTGCGCTACCGCGCCCACTTCGCCGACCACGCCTCCGCCGCCGACGCGAACCTCCTGGTCGCGGTCCTCGGCGTCGCCGCCCTGCTCCCCCTGGCCCTGCTGGCCCTCACCTTCTCGCGCGGGCCGTCAGGCGGCCGATGAGGCCCACCAGCCGTTCGGCCGTCGCCGCCTCCGGGTCGCTGAGGTGCAGCAGCAGCAGTTCCCGCCCCGCGGCCTGGACCATGCGCGCGGAGTACTCCGGGTCCGGCAGGTCCGGGTACGCCGCGGTGAGCCCGTCCCGCAGGAACCTCCGCAGCTCGGCCTGGGCGGCCTCCAGCCGAACGTGCAGCCGGGGCGGCGCCCCCTGCGGCGGCGCCAGGAAGAGCCGCCACGCCGCCGGGTGGGCGTCCACCGCGGCGAGCACCCCCGCGAAGGTCTCGGTGAACGGCTCCGCGTCGGCGCGCCGCCCCGCCACCACCGCCTGGAAGTCGGCCGCGACCCGCTCCGCCTCCCGGTCGATGAGCGCGACGAACAGCCCGGGCAGGTCGCCGAACTGCTGGTAGATCACCGGCCGGGTGATCCCCGCGGTCTCCGCGATGCGCTGCGGTGTGGCGGCGTGGAAACCCTCGGCGTCGACGATGGCGTGCGCGGCGTCGAGGATCCGCTCCCGGCGTTCGGGCCCGGTGATCCGGCGCCGCTTCCTCTTGTCCATGGACACCACCATAACTTACAGTTTGTAAGTAGGAGCCCGACGGACGGAGGACCAGTGGTCATCGGTCGGCACTACCCCGAACTCGCCGAACGCGTTCGCAGCCAGCACGCGTTGCAACCCGACCTCTACGGCGACGTCGACTTCGACACGCCCCCGTACCGGTTCACCGCCGACCCCGACGCCCGTACCGCCCTGCCCGCGTGGGTCGCCGACCGCGGGGAACTACTGGAGGACACCCGGCTCGTCGAGCTGGTCCGCACGGCCACCCTGCTCGGCGACGTCGTCGCCGACCCCTACGCCTCCCTGCTGCCGCGCCACGGCGTGCCCGGGCTGATCGGCATGCTCCGCCGGGCCTGCCGCGAGGGCGTCGACGCCGTGCCCGACGCCCCGCCGGAGCTGCGCGCCCTCATCGGCGCGATGGAGGACACCCCCGACTGGGTCGACCTGGACCTGGTCGAGGAGGGCGCCCGGCACGCGCGGGTCAGCGCGGCCTTCCTGTCGCCGTTCATCACCCGCGGCGCCTTCCTGGCCACCTTCCTCAACACCTACGCCGCGCTGCCCATGGTCATCACCGGCGCCCTGTCCGGGCGGCGGGCGGCGGTGCGGGTCAACGAGACCGCGTGCTTCTTCGCCGAGACCACCCTCCCGTTCGCCATGAGACGCGACGGCCCGGGGTTCGAGTCGGCCGCGATGGTGCGGCTGATGCACTCGGTGGTCCGCTACAACGCGCTGCGCCGCTCCGAGCTCTGGGACCGCGAGGTCTTCGGCGTCCCCGCGCCGCAGATCGACCAGATGCCCGCGGGCATGATCAACATGTACCTGCTGGCGATGGCGGCCCGGCGCCGCGGCCGCACCGGGTTCAACGGGCGCGAGCGGGCCCTGCTGGAGTTCAGCCGCTACCGCTGCTTCCTGCTGGGCCTGCCGGAGGAGCTGCTGCCCACCACGGTCGAGGGCGTCATCGGGATCTTCCACTCCCGGGCCGCGCTGCTGCGCCACGACTTCGACGAACGCTGCCGGGCACTCGTCGACTCCACGATGGCCGCCTACCTGCGGCCCGGCCGGACCCTGTTCGACCGGGCGGCCGACGCGGTGGAACGGAGCTGGAGCGCGGCGTTCTTCGTCTCGTTCTGCGGCGGTGACCGGGCGGCCGCCGCCCGCCTGGGCGCGCCCTTGCGTGCTCCCGACATCCTCCGTGTGGGCCTCACCACCCCGTTCGTCCTCGGACGGTTCACCGCCCTCACCTGGGCGAGCCGCCGCCCCGGCCTGCAACGGGCCGCCGACGCCTACACCCGGCGCGTCCTCGCCAAGCGCCTGGCCACCTACGGCAAGCCCGAGTACACCACGGGCACCCACCACGACTGAGCGGTGCGCGTGACCCGTCAGAGGGTGTCGGCGATCAGGGCGTGGAGGGCGTCGGCCCTCTCCGAGGGGTCGCCGTCCCACTGCCCGGGGGACCAGGGGAGCCGGGTTCCGTCCACGAGCAGTCTGCGGGCCTCCAGGGCGTCCCCGACCACGACAACGACCTCGGCCGCCCCCGGTCCGACCGGCGCGGCGAAGCGGGCCGAGCCCCTCGCCCGTCAGCGGGCGAAGCGCTTGAGCGGCTCGGTGTCCAGCACGACCCCGGTACCGGGGACCGGAACGGCCTCGCCGCAGGGGTGGATGCTCTGGTCCAGGTACCGGCCCTCGACAGGGCGGCTGTGGACCACGACGGCGTTGGTGTCGCGGTCCACCAGAAGGTGGACACCGACGCCGGTCGCCGCGTAGGCGGCGGGCTTCTCGACGCGGTCGCGGGCGTGGGTGTCGACATCCCACGAGGTCACCTCGACCACGGCGAGGACACCCTCGGGATCGGCCCATTCGCCGGCCTCGTCGAACTGGCCGACCGGTGCGAGGACCCCGTCGGGCCGGGCCCGCCCGTTTCGGTAGGTGTCGACCTTGAGCCCCAACCCGCTGGTGGTGAGGTCGAGGTCGGGGCGGTGGGCGATGAACTCGCGCATCAGCCAGGTGAGGATTCCGGCGTGCGCCCCGTCGGTCACCTTGTGAACCCAGACCTTCCCGTTGAACATCTCCATGCACACGCGGTCGGCCTCGAACGCCTGCTCCGCGAGGTCTTCGAACAGCTCAGAGCTCATCGGGAGCGCCGGGGTCCCCGGGGGCGGGCGGTGTTCGGCGATGGTCATGGGGCTCCCTCAGCGGCGCCGGTGATGATGTCGACGTGGACCCGGTCTTCAGTGTAGGCACACGAAGGCGGTCCGCGCAGGACGAACGCCGAACAGCCCACCGCGGCGATCACCACACCCGCGAGCACAGCCGCGCCCCACCTGCCGTCCACCACATCACTCCTCGGAAAGCGCGTCCGCGAGGACCTCATCCAGGACCGAGACCATGATCCGGGGATCACCCTCCCACTCGTCCAGCGCCACGGGCAGGCGCCCCTCGACCAGGAGGTTCCTCTCCTCCAGTACAGCAACCCCGACCACACCCTCCTCCAGCATCCGGTGCCCACTCCGCAGGATCAGGCGCGCCCTCGCGTCCTGGCGGTCCTGCGCCACGACCACCAGCGAGGGCGGTCGATCGTCCGCGGCCGGTTCCGGGAGGTAGGCACTGGCGCGTGCCCGGCAACCTCGCGCTTCCGCCTCCGACCTGAGTTGCATCGCCTTTAGTGACCACCTCGGGCGAGCGTATCCAGCATCTGTTGGGCCTCGTCGGGGATCCGCGGCGGCGCTTGGATCCTCTGGCCACCGAGGCTGATCGTCGCGGTGCGCAGCGGGCGCAGCGTCTTGACGATCGAGGCGATGCTCGCCCCGGTCAGGGCCTGAGCCCGGCGGGCCACGGCCAAGGCCGCGAACACGATGGTCAGGTGCGCCTCGATGCTCTCGCGCAGCCGGTGGAAGACAGGGCGGGCGGCCAGGTCGGACTTGGCCATGCGGAAGGACCGCTCGACCTGGTAGAGGTCGTGGTAGGCGGCCACGACCTGTTCGCCGGTCATCACCTCAACGCCGATGTTGGTGACGTAGCCCTTCAGCCCGGCCGCGAAGCGGGCCCGCTCCACCAGGTCCCAGTCCACGCCCTTGGACGCGCCGGTGACCTTGACGAACCGGTCCTTCTTCAGCGGCCTCTCACCGCAGGCCACGGCCTCGGCCCGGGTGATCATCGCGTTGATCGCCCGGTTGTCGTGCTGGAAGCGGGAGAACGAGTACTGATAGACGACCCGGCGCTGCCGGACCTTCTTGCCGGTACCCATGCGGCGGATGGTCTCGATCGTCTGCCCGTCGGTGAAGTGGTTACCTCGGGTTTCGAGGTATTCGGCCAGGTCGTAAGGGGTCTTGGCGGAGCGGGAGCCCACGATGAACGAAAACCCGGCCTCCTCCAGGGCCAGTAGGTTCGCCGCTGAGAGCATGCCCGCGTCGGCGACCACGACGATGTCCGTCTCGGGGTGGGCCCGGCGGAACTCGGTCAGCACCGGCACGAGCGTGGTGGTCTCGGCCTTATTGCCCTCGAACAGGTGCACCGCCAGAGGGAACCCGGACGTGTCCGTGAGCAGACCGACGGTGACCTGCGGATCGACCCGCCGCTCCTTACTCATCCCGACCTTGCGCAACCGGTCTTCGCGGTCGGTTTCGAAGTGGAGGGTGGTGACGTCGTAGAGCACCATCGCCACCGGCCCGGACGCGGTGAGGTGCTGGTAGCAGGCGTGGGCGATCGCGGTGCGGTAGTCGCGTTCGACGGCGCGTTTCAGGCAGCGGCCGATCGTGGCCCGGGAAGGCGCCCAGACGCCGAGTTCTCCCAGGACGCGGATGGTGTCGACCTTGCTGGCCGGTTCCACGATCCGTCCCAGGACGAGGGCTTTGAAGGCGTCGTCGGACACCGTGTCGAACCCCAGGCGGGAGTACACCCCCGACAGTGCTTCCCACAGCACGGTCGAGCTCGTCGACTCCGCGATGGGGGTCCCCACTCCGGCCACGGGTGTGGCGGTCGGCTTCTTCGAGGCCGGCTCATCGCTGGTCTGGGCCAGTCCCAGGTCGAGGACGCCTTGGCCCTGGTGGAGTTTCTCCTGGGCGGCGTGCAGCAGCAGGGCGAGCTGGGCGGCATCGTGGGCGGACCCGATGTGGTCGATGCCCGTGACGCGTCGGCCGCGTTTGTGCACGATCTGTACCGCTGTTGCTCCGGAGGCGGTCTTCACCCGCCGTACGAACGATCCCACGGCTTCCATCCTGGCCTGCCCGCCGCCGGTTAGTAACCACAATCGACCCCTGCGGGCCGGGGAACCACAGGTCAGAGAGCTACGGAATCATCGGTCCCCACGGGGTGATGCAACTCAGG
>NZ_JBJJBV010000181.1:0-14095 GCF_045446735.1 Nocardiopsis protaetiae | reverse complement strand
CGCCTCAGGGCCGGGCGGTGACGCCGTTCTCCAGGGTGCGCAGCACCAGGGGGGCCACGGCCTGGGGGGAGAGCCGCCCGGCCCGGGCCCGCTCCAGGCCGGTGAACAGCAGCGCCCACATGACGTGCACCATCCAGGCCGGGTCGGCGTCGGGGTCGAAGACGCCCTCGGCCTGACCGCGCTCGAACAGCCGCACCAGCACCTCGGGCTCCTCCGGCTCGCCGGGTTCGAGCCCGCCGTACCGCTGCGCGGTCGCGGTGTCGCCGAAGGCGAACAGGATCCGGTCGCCGACCTCGACGTGCCCGTTCACCACCCGGCACAGCGCCTCGTCCGCGGGCCCCTCCTCCGGGCGCACCTGCTCCATGACACGGCCGAGTTCGGCGATGGAGTCCTCGAAGGTCGCCGCGACGAGCTCCTCCCGGTCGGGGAAGTAGCGGTGCAGGGTGCTGCGGCCGACG
Organism: Nocardiopsis protaetiae; assembly: GCF_045446735.1. NCBI lineage: Bacteria > Bacillati > Actinomycetota > Actinomycetes > Streptosporangiales > Nocardiopsidaceae > Nocardiopsis > Nocardiopsis protaetiae. The sequence continues at coordinate 13,637 of NZ_JBJJBV010000181.1, read as the reverse complement.
TCGGCGGCCTCGGCGACGGCGGCCAGCGGGGCGTTGCGGTCGCGGCCCAGGACGGTCGCCGCGGCGGCCAGGATGGCGCGCCGGGTCCGGTTGCGGGCCCCCGTCCTCGGGTTGTCGGTGGTCGTCATGGCGACAACCTACCGCCTCCTCCCATAAGGGACTTGCATGTCTCCATAATGGGACATTAGTGTCTCACTATGAGCATTGAGAGTTCCGACAAGATCGAGCACGTCCTGGTGACCGGCGCCGGCGGCACCGTCGGCGGCCTGGTCGTCCCCGGGCTGCTGGAACGCGGCCTGCGCGTCCGCGCCCTGACCCGCGACCCGGCCCGCCGCACCTTCCCCGCCGGGGTCGAGACCGCCGCGGGCGACCTGGCCGACCCCGCGACCCTGGACGGCGTCTTCGACGGCGTCGACGCCGTGTTCCTGTTCGCCGTCGCCGAGACCGCCGCGGAGGTCGTGGACCGGATGCGCCGGGCCGGGGTCCGGCGCGTGGTCGTGCTGTCCTCGACCTCGGTCACCGACGGCGACGACACCGACTTCGGCTACCGCCACCACCGCCCGGTCGAGGAGGCGGTGGAGCGCTCCGGCCTGGAGTGGACCCACCTGCGGGCGGGCGAGTTCATGGCCAACGACCTGGACTCCTACTCCGAGAGCGTGCGCGCCGAAGGCGTCGTCCGCGCCCCGCACGGCGACCGCCCCTGGGCCCCGGTCCACGAGGCGGACATCGCCGACGCCGCGGTCGCCGCCCTGACCGGGCCGGGGCACCACGGGAGGGTGTACACCCTCACCGGCCCCGAGTTGGTCACCGCGGCCGAACGCGCCGCCGCCATCGGCGCGGCCCTGGGCCGCGAGGTGCGGTTCGTGCACCTGGGCAACGCCGAGGCCCGGGAGCTGTGGATCTCCCAGGGCATCCCGCCGGAGATCTGCGACTGGATGCTGTGGGAGGCCCCCGACGACTGGGACCCCGCCGGCCTGATCTCGACCCACTACGAGGAGATCACCGGCCGGCGGGGCCGCACCTACGCCCGGTGGGCGGCCGACCACCGGGCCGACTTCGCCTGAGCCCGCGGCGGCGCGACCCGTCGACGGGGGCCGGTCACCGGGGGCGGGTCAGCGGGGGACGGGGGCTCCGCGGCCCGGGATGGCGGCCAGCAGGTCGCGGGTGTAGTCGTGGCGCGGGTCGGCGAACAGCTCCGCCACCGGCCCCTCCTCCACCACCCGTCCCTCGCGCATCACCGCCACCCGGTGGGCGATGCGCCGCACCACCGCCAGGTCGTGGGAGATGAACAGGTAGGCCACCCCCAGGTCGCGCTGCAACCCGGCGAGCAGGTCCAGGATCTGCGCCTGCACCCGCACGTCCAGCGCCGACACCGGCTCGTCGCACACCACCAGGTCCGGCTCCAGGGCCAGCGCGCGGGCGATCGCCACGCGCTGGCGCTGGCCGCCGGACAGCTCCCGCGGCCTGCGGTCGGCGGCGTCGGCGGGCAGCGCCACCCGCTCCAGCAGCTCCAGGGCCCGGGCCCGGCGCGAGCGCCGGTCCCCCACCCCGAAAGCCCGCAGCGGCTCGGCGACGATCCGCGCCACCGTCATCTTCGGGTCCAGCGAGGAGTAGGGGTCCTGGTGCACCACCTGCACCCGGCGGCGCAGCAGCCGCAGGTCCCGCGCGCCCAGCCCGGCCGGGTCCACCCCGTCGAACTCCACCGACCCCTCGGTGGGCCGGGTGAGCGCGGCGACCATCCGGGCGGTGGTGGTCTTGCCCGAGCCCGACTCCCCCACCAGCGCCAGCGTCTCGCCCGGGTGCACGGCCAGGTCCACCCCGTCCACGGCCCGGTGCGGGCCGAACGCCTTGGCCAGCCCTCTCGCCCGCACCAGCGGGCGCTCCGCGGCCGGGGGCGGCGGAGCCGCCTCCGCGTCGGCGTTCAGTCCGGGGGCGGCGTCGATGAGCGCCCGCGTGTAGGAGTGCGCGGGCCGGGTGAGGACCTCCCCGGCGGGCCCCTCCTCCACCACCCGCCCCTCGTGCATCACCGCCACCCGGTGCGCCCGGTCGGCGGCCACCCCCAGGTCGTGGGTGATGAGCAGCATCGCCAGCCCCTGCTCGGCGCGCAGCCGCTCCAGGTGGTCCAGCAGGCGGCGCTGCACCGTCACGTCCAGGGCGCTGGTCGGCTCGTCGGCCACCAGCAGCCGCGGCCGTCCGGCCAGCGCCATCGCCACCAGCGCGCGCTGGCGCATGCCCCCCGACAGCTCGTGCGGGTGGGCGCGGGCGGCGCGTTCGGGGTCGGGCAGCCCGGCCTGGGCCAGCAGTTCCACCGCCTCCCGGGCCGCCCCGGCCCGGTCGGCCAGGCCGTGGATGCGCAGCACCTCGGCGACCTGGCGGCCGATCCGCTGCACCGGGTTCAGGGCGGCCATCGGGTCCTGGGGGATCAGCCCGACCTCGCCGCCGCGCACCTGCCGCAGCCGGTCCTCCCCGGCGGCGGTGACGTCCAGGGCGGTGCCGTCGCGGCGGGCCAGCACGATCGACCCGTCGATCCGGGCGGGCGGCAGCAGCCCCAGCACCGCGTGGGCGGTGGTGGACTTGCCCGAACCCGACTCCCCCACCAGCGCCAGCACCTCCCCCGGCGCCACGTCCAGGCTCACCCCGCGCACCGCGGGCCGCAGACCCGCCGGGGTCCGGTAGTCCACGCGCAGTCCGCGCACGCTCAACAGGGGTTCGGGAAGGCTCACGGCCGCCTCCTCGTCTCGGGGTCCAGGGCCCGGGCCAGGCCGTGGGTCGACAGGACGGTGGCGATGATGACCAGCCCGGGCAGCGTGGTCAGCCACCAGGCGGTGACCATGTAGTCGCGGCCCTCGGCCACCAGGGAGCCCCATTCGGGGGCGGGCGGGGCGGCGCCGAACCCCAGGAAGCTCAGCGCGGACACCGCCAGCACCGCCTGCCCGAACTGGACGGCGGCCAGCGCCAGCACCGGGGAGGCGGCGTTGGGCAGCACGTGCCGCACCAGCACCCCCGACCACCGGGTGCCCCCGGCGTGCGCGGCCTCCACGTACAGGGAGGTGCTCACCCGCAGCGCCTCGGCGCGGGCCACCCGGGCGAACACGGCCACGAACCCGATGCCGACGGCCACCGCCACCTTGATGGTGCCGAAGCCCAGCACGGTGACCACGGCCATGGACAGCAGCAGCCCGGGCACGGCCTGGAGCACGTCCACGGCCCGCATGAGCACCGCGTCCACGCGCCCGCCGACGAACCCCGACACCAGCCCGAGCAGGCCGCCGGCGCCCAGTCCGATGGCCACGGCCAGGAAGGTGGCGCGCAGGGTCAGCGAGGCGCCGTGCACCACGCGGGCGTACAGGTCGCGGCCGAGCTGGTCGGTACCGAACCAGGCGTCGGCGCCGGGTTCGGCCAGCACCCGGGAGGTGTCCCCGGTGATGGGGTCGTGCCCGGTGAACAGGCCTGGCACCAGCGCCCACCCCAGGAGCAGGGCGAGCACGGCCAGGGACGGCAGCAGGGTCCAGGGCACCCGCCGCACCCGGGCGGTCGCGGCGGTGGGTACCGGGATGCGTGTGGCGGTCGCGGTCATGGGGTCCCTCCGATCCGGGCGCGGGGGCGCAGCTGCACGCGCGGGTCCAGGAACGGGTAGAGCAGGTCCACCAGGAGGTTGGCGACCACGAACACCACCGCGGCGAACAGCACGATGCCCAGCAGCAGCGGCAGGTCCTGGGTCTGCACCGCGGCGGCGGTCAGCCGTCCCACGCCGGGCCGGGAGAACACCGTCTCCACGACGATGGTCCCGGCCAGCAGCTCCCCGGCCAGCACCCCGGTCAGGGTCAGCGCGGGGATGACGGCGTTGCGCAGCGCGTGCCCGAGGTGGACGCGGGTGCGCGAGGCCCCCTTGGCGCGGGCGGTGGCGGCGTAGGGCCGGTCCAGCTCCGCCGCCAGCCCGGTGCCCAGTACCTGGGCGAGCAGGGCGGCGGTGGGCAGGGCCAGGGTGAGGGCGGGCAGCACCAGCCCGGCCGGGGTCAGGTCGCCCAGCGCGGGCAGCAGCCCCCACTGGAACGACACCACCTGGATGAGCAGCAGCCCCACCCAGAACGTCGGCATCGCCACCCCCAGCGGCGGCAGCGACCCCAGCACCCGGGCCAGCAGCGGGGACCGGGTCCAGGTGGCGGCCAGGGCGACGCCGCCGCCCAGCAGCACCGCCAGGCCCAGCCCGGCCCCCGCCAGCCAGGCGGTGGCGGGCAGGGCCTGGCCGATCGCCTCGGTGACCGGGCGCCCGCTGCTCAGCGAGGTGCCCAGGTCGCCGGTGAGGGTGCGGCCCAGCATGGCCAGGTACTGCACGGCCGGGGGTTCGTCGAACCCCCACCGCTCGCGCAGCGCCTGCTCCTGGCCCGCGTCGGCGAACACCTCCTGGGCGCCGCCGCGCAGCATGAGCGAGACGGCGTCCCCGGGCAGCAGGAACAGCAGCGCGAAGGCCAGCGTGTACGCCGCCCACAGCACCACCGCGGCCTGGAGCAGCCGCCGGCCGAGGTAGGCGATCACCCCTCCTCCACCCACGCCTGGTAGAAGCTCAGCCGCGAGGACGCCTCGAACTCGATGTCGTGGACGTGCGGGGCGAGCCCGTGCACCTGGGCGAACTCGAACACCGGGATGGTGTATCCGCTGTCGATGATGTGCTCCTGGGCGCGCCCCACGAGCTCCCCGCGCTCTTCGGGGTCGGCGGCCGCCGCCTGCTCCTCCAGCAGCGAGTCCAGCTCGTCGTCCTGCTCCAGGTTGGTGCGGTTGGTGTACTCGGTGGAGAAGATGATCCGCAGGATGTCGGGGTCGTTGCGGGTGCTGTTGTACCAGACGAAGTCGTACTCGCCGCTGTCCTGGATCGCGGTCTGCTCGGCGGGGGTGGACAGGCGCAGGGTCAGGTCGATGCCGACGGCGCGCAGCTGCTGCTGGATGAGCTCCAGGGCGTTCTCGTTGGCGTTGAACAGGGCGGCGAAGACCACGTCGACCTCCAGGCGGCGGCCGTCGCGTTCGCGGATACCGTCGTCGCCGACCTCCCAGCCGGCCTCCTCCAGCAGTTCGGCCGCGGCGTCGGGGTCGTGGGCGAGCCGGTCGCCCAGGTCCACGGCGTGGTCGGTGACCGCGGCCAGCGGACCGGTGGCCACGGGGTAACGCTCGCTCAGGACGGTGTCGACGACCTCCTGCCGGTCGATCGCCAGCTGGATGGCCTGCACGATCTCGGGGTCGTCGGCCAGGTTCGGCGAGGACAGGTTGGGGTGGAGGTTGAAGGGGAGCCCGGGGTTGGGGCGGGTGAGGATGGCGGTGTCGGTGTCGGCGAACCGCTCCTCGTCCTGGGGCGGGATGTCGGCGATGGCGTCGACCTGCCCCGACAGCAGGGCGCCGGTGCGCACCCCGGCCTCGGGGATGATGCGGAACTCGATCCCGGCCAGGCGGGCGGGGCCGGTGTGGTCGAAGCGCTCCGGGGCCCAGTCGTAGTCGTCGCGCCGGGAGACGGTGACGCTCTGCTCGGGGGTGTACTCCTCCAGCGAGAAGGGGCCCGATCCGGCGTACTCGCCCTGGCAGCGCTGCTCGGGGGTGGTGGACTCCAGGCTCGCCGGGGAGATCAGGCCCAGGGACATGGTGGAGGAGGCCTGGAGGAACTGGGTGTTGGGCGCGTCGAAGTGGACGGTGGCGGTGTGCTCGTCCACGATCTCGGTCCCGGTGTACCCGCCCAGGTAGCCCACGCCCAGGACGGACAGGGCGCCCAGTTCCACGACGGCGTCGAAATTGGCGGCCAGGGCCTCCGCGTTCAGGGGTTCGCCGTCGGAGAAGGTGACGTCCTCGCGCAGGTGGAAGGTGTAGGAGGAGGCGTCCTCGTCGGTCTCCCAGCTCTCGGCGAGCCAGGGCAGGATCTCGCCGGTCTCGGGGTCCTGGTCGGTGAGGGAGTCCACGACCTGGCGGGCGACGTTGAGGCCCTGGTTGTTGCCGACCTGGTGGGGGTCGACGCAGGTGGGGTCGGCGGCCAGGGCGAAGACGAGGGTCCCGCCCTCGACGGGGCCGGTGGGGGCGGCGGCCGAGCCCTGGCCGCAGGCGGCGAGCAGGGGCAGGGCGAGGGCGAGCGCGGTCAGGCGCGTGGGCGTGCGAAGGGGGCGCGCGGGCACGATGCGGCACTCCAGGGGTCGGGGGGACGGTCGGCACTATATTCACAGATTTCCAGTCGGATTAGTAGGTAATTTGGGCCACGGATTTTCCCCGGTCCTTCGCCCGACCTCCTGCGCTCCCCCCGCCGCCCCTCCCCGGACACGGCCCGGACACGGGACCTGTGGCGCCTTGCGGGTGCCGCCGCCTCCTGACATCCTGCCCGGAACACCGGCCCGCCCGCGTCCGCGGCGGCGGCCGCACACGAAAGGGACATCCGTGACCGACCAGCACGACGCGGCGGGCCCCGCCGCCCTCTCGGGGACCCTCGCCCTCGGCGGCGACCTGCCGATCCACCGGCTCGGCTTCGGCGCCATGCGGATCGTCGGCGAGGGGGTGTGGGGTCCGCCCCGCGACCGCGACGAGGCGCTGGCGGTCCTGCGCAGAGCCGTCGAGCTGGGCGTCACCTTCATCGACACCGCCGACTCCTACGGCCCCCAGATCAGCGAACAGCTCATCCGCGAGGCCCTGCACCCCTACCCCGCGGACCTGGTCATCGGCACCAAGGCCGGGTTCGTGCGCACCGGCCCGGGACTGTGGCACCGGCTGGGCCGCCCCGAGTACCTGCGCCAGCAGGTGGAGATGAGCCTGCGCACCCTGGGCCTGGAGCGCATCGACCTGTTCCAGCTGCACCGCATCGACCCCGAGGTGCCGCTGGCCGACCAGCTGGGCGAGCTGGCCGACCTGCGCGCCGAGGGCAAGATCCGGCACATCGGGCTCAGCGAGGTGAACGTGGACGAGCTGTCGGCGGCCCGCGCGATCACCCCGATCGCCTCGGTGCAGAACCAGTACGCGCCCTCCTTCCGGCAGTCGGAGGACGTGCTGGAGCAGTGCGAGAAGGACGGGATCGCGTTCCTGCCCTGGGCCCCGGTGGACCGCGGCGCCCTGGCCGGGGCCGACTCGCCGCTGGCGGCGCTGGCCGCCGAGCGCGGGGTCACCCCGGTACAGCTGGCGCTGGCCTGGCTGCTGCACCGCTCACCGGTGATGGTGCCCATCCCGGGCACCTCGCGGGTGGCGCACCTGGAGGAGAACGTCGCGGCGGCCGCGCTGCGGCTGACCGAGGAGGAGACCGAGCGCATCGGCAGCCACCTCAGCTGAGGCCGCGCACGCGGACGGCCCGCCGGAACCCGTGGAATCCGGGCCCCGGCGGGCCGTCCGCTCCGGTCGGTCCGGGTCAGCCCGGCCGCAGGCGGAAGACCTGGAGCCGCATGTCGTAGTACTTCTCGGTCTCGCCCACCCACTCCATGCCCAGCCGCCGGGCCACTCCGACGGCCCGCTCGTTCTTGGGCCGGGCGACGGCGAAGACCTCTTCGATGCCCTGCTCGAAGGCCCAGGCGATGACGGCCCGGCTCGCCTCGGTGGCGTAGCCCTGCCCCCACACGTCGGGGCGCAGCGCCCAGGTGAGCTCGAAGTCCTCTTCGTAGGGCGGTAGGAGTTTGAGGGACAGGCCGCCCACCAGCTCGCCGTCCTCCTTGCGGACGATGGCCCAGCGCCCGGCGGGCGGGATGAGGTTGGGGCCGGCCTCGATCCAGGCGTGCAGGACCGAGCGCATCGCGCCCGCGTCGTTCACCGGTTGCCACTCCGGCGTCAGCCAGTGCGCCACCTCGGCGGCCCCGTAGATCTTCAGGGCCGCCTCGGCGTCGTCCAGCTCCCACTCCCTGATCTGGAGTCGGTCGGTCGGCAGCTCAAGGCTCATAGCACAACGGTAGCGGCCGCGCGAGCACCGGGACAGGGGTGCGAGGGACAAGAGTGGGCATCCGTTGGGGCAGAGTGTCCTGCCCCCGGCGGGGGTCCGCTTACCCGCCGCGACCCAAGTGGGTGGAAACGGTTCGTCATCCCCTCTTTACCCAGGGTCCCCGGATCGCTTATCGTGGAACCCCGGCCTGGGAGCGCTCCCAGTCGTGGGGGGCGCCGCGGTCGACTCCCCCGCCACCAGACCGGGACCTGCGCCCGGGTCCGCCGTGGGGGACGGGCCCGGGCGCCTCGCCTCACCCGGCCCACACGTCCTCGGTGTAGCGGCCCCGTGCGATCAGCGCCTCCAGCCAGGCGCGGGCCTCCCCTTCGGTGCACCCGGTGGCCTCCTGGCGCACGCGGGCGAAGGCCGCACGCACGCCGGGGGCCATGGCCCGGCCGTCGCCGCACACGAACACGCGCCCGCCCGCCTCCAGCAGTTCGTGCACCCGGCCGGCCTCGGCGAGGATCCGGTCCTGGACGAACCGCGCCCCCTGCCGCGGGGCCGCCGAGAACACCGGGAACAGCTCCACCGCCCCGGCGCGCTCGGCCGCCTCCAGCTCCTCGCGGTGCAGGTAGTCGGCGTCGGGGTGGTCGCAGCCGAAGAACAGCAGCGCCCGGCCGCGCCCCCCGCGGTGCACGCGGTCGGCGACCGCGCCCCGGAAGGGGGCCAGGCCGGTGCCCGCGGCGACCATGAGCACCGGCACGTCCGGGTCCGCGGGCACCCGGAAGGCGTCGGCGGCGGGCAGGACCCGGGCGGGCACCTCGTCCCCCGCTTCCAGTGCGGCCATGAAGTGCGAGGCGGTGCCGCGGTACTCGCCGGTCCCGGAACGGTGCGGGGCCCTGAGCGGGGAGACCATCAGGTCCACCGCGCCGGGGTCGGCCGCAGCGCCGGAGGAGACGGAGTAGGAGCGCGGGGCCAGGGGCGCGAGCATGCCCAGGTAGTGCTCGAAGGGCAGGGCGCAGGCCGGGTGCTCCTCCAGCAGGTCCAGGACGCTGCGCCCGGCGGAGCGGTCCGCGGGCTCGGGGACGTCGGCCGGGGCGGCCGGGTCGGCAGGGTCGGCCAGCTCGGTCAGGGCCCGGGCGGTGAAGGGGCAGGGGGTGTGCTCGGCCAGGGTCCGCACCTGCTCGCGGGTGGCGGGGGCCTGGAGTTCGACGGCCCCGGCGAGCAGCTCGCCCAGGGGGATGGGCCGGTCGACCGGGAGCGCGGGCCGCACGCCCCGGCGGGGTTCGAGGCGGACGGTGCGGCCGGGGTCCACGCCGAAGCGGGCGACGACCCGGTCGACGAGGGCGCCGGGGTTGCGGGGCAGCACGGCCAGGTGGTCGCCGGTGCGGTAGGAGGTCCCGGCGGGCAGGGCCAGGCGCACGAACCGCTTGGGGCGCCCGGCGGGGTGGTCGGTGTCGGCGAGGTCGCGGGCCTCCAGCACCCGCATGGGCCGCAGCCCGTGGCGCTCGGCCAGGCCGTCCAGGGCGGTGGCGGGGGCGTCGACCAGCGTGTAGGGCGGGGCGCCGACGGCCTCCGGGTCGGGGGCCGGTCCGGCCCCGGCGGGCTCCCCGTAGGAGTCCAGCAGGGCGCCCAGGGCGCGGGCGGACCAGTCGGCGACGGCGGTGGTGAAATCGCCGGAGGTGTCGGCGGCGGCCCGGTCGGCCAGGCGTTCGGCCCCGGCGGCGTGCAGGAGGTCGTCCACCCGGGCGGGGACGTGCTGGTAGGTGGCCGACCAGTTGCGGTCGCCCACGCCCAGGACGGCGTAGCGCACGCCCGCCAGGCTCCCGGGTTCCAGGGTGGGCAGCCAGTCCAGGAAGGCGGCCGCGTCGTCGGTGGGGCGGCCGTTGTAGGAGGCGGTGACGACCAGGAGCGGCCCGGGGGCGAGCGCGTCCAGGGCCGTGTCCAGGGCGGCCACCCGGGGTGCGAAGCCCGCCTCGGCGGCGTCGGCGGCCAGGTCGCGGGCCAGCCCGGCGCAGGTGCCCAGGTTGGAGCCGTACAGGACGGTGAGCGCGGTGCCGGGGGCGCGCCGCACGGCCCCGCCCGGGGCGGCAGGGGTTTCGGCGGCGGGTGCCGGGGCCCGGCGCCGGTCGGCGGCGGTGCGGTGGCGCAGGTGCAGGGTGAACCCGTCGGGCTTGATGGTGAGGGTCTCCTTGACCCTCAGCTCGTAGCGGGCGTGGTCCAGGAACCGGAACCGGTGCACCAGCAGGCCCAGCACCAGGACCGCCTCGTGCAGGGCGAACTGGCGGCCGATGCAGGCGCGCTCGCCGCTGCCGAAGGGCTTGAACAGGTGGGCGGGGCGCTCGCTCTCGCGTTCGGGCGAGAACCGGTCGGGGTCGAACAGCTCGACGTTGTCGCCCCAGCCGGGGTCGCGGTGCAGACCCGGGGTGAGGATCAGCAGGCCCTCGCCCTTCGCGACGCGGTAGCGGCCGCCGATGACGGTGTCCTCCAGCGGCTCGACGGCGTAGGCGGGGGCGGTGGGCCACAGCCGCAGCGACTCGTTGAGCACCTGGCGCAGGTACCGCAGCCGGCCCACGTCGTCGTGGCCGGGGTCGGGGCGGTCGGTGTCGCCCCACAGGGCGTCGACCTCGGCGCGGGCGCGGGCCAGCACCTCGGGGTGCTTGACCAGGTGGTGCAGGGCGAAGGACAGGGCGCCGCTGGTGGTCTCGTGCCCGGCGATGAGGAAGGTGATGACCTGGTGGCGGATGTTGACGTCGTCCAGGTACCGGCCGGTGGCCGGGTCGGGGGTGTGCAGCATGCGGCCGAGCAGGTCGCCGGTGGAGGTGTCGCCGCTCGCCCGGCGGGACCGGACGACCTCGTCGACGACCTCCTCCATGTAGGCGATGTCGCGGTGGAAGGCCCGGTCGGCGGCGGCGAAGAGCGGGCCGGTGCCGGGCAGCCGGAAGGAGTGCTTCTGGGCGTGCGCCAGGGCCCGGCCCAGGGCGGCGATGAACGGGTGGGGTTCGGGGCGGCCGAAGGAGTCGAAGTCGAACCCGAAGCCGCAGCGGCCGATGGTGTCGAAGGTCAACCGGGTCATGTCGGCGGCGACGTCGACCTCCTCGCCCGCGGCGGCCCGGTCCCAGGAGGCGGTCAGGCTCCGGGCGACGTCGAGCATGGTGCCGTGGTAGCCGCGCATGGCGCCCAGGGAGAAGGCGGGCAGCAGGACGTCGTGGGCCCGGCGCCAGTTGGGTTCGTCGCCGTAGGCGGTGAACAGGCCGTCCCCGGCCAGGGCGCGCAGGTACTCCAGGTCCTGGTGGACGTTCTTGCGGAACCGGGTCTGGTCGGAGAGCTCGGCGACCAGGTCGCCGCCGGTGACCACGATCAGGCTCTGGCCGGGCAGGCGCATGCGCATGATCGGGCCGGTCCGGCGGGCCAGCTCCGTGAACTCCCCGATGCCGGTGTCGAGGTCGAGCAGGTGGCCGAGCAGCGGCAGGCCGGGCGGTTCGGGGACGGCGACGGTGTCCGGGGTGGTCGTGGTCAACGGGAGGCCCCTTCGGCTCGGTCGGCCACGCCTCCCCCAGAGGCGTGCAACCGACTTTGTCACATGACCAAGTTAACCAACTATGTCAAGTGACAAAGTCGCGCGTTCGATAGCATGGAGGCATGGCCCACATCTCCGCCGCCGAGCGGCGCCCCCAGCTCATCGATGCCGCGATCGACCTCATGCGGCGTGAGGGGGTGGCGGCGGGCAGCACCCGGGCCGTCGCGGCGGAACTGGGTGTGGCGCAGATGACCGTGCACTACGTGTTCGGCTCCAAGGCGGAGTTCACCCGGGCCGTGTTCGAGGAGCTGGGCCGCCGCATCATCGACCAGGTGCGGCCGATCGCCGAGCACCCGGCGCAGGGCGGGTTCGCCGTGTCCCTGGCCCGCACCGTGCGGGTGCTGTGGCGGGTCAGCGTCGAGGACCACGACGGGGCCGTGCTGTGGGACGAGCTGTCGGTGCAGGCGCTGCGCGACCCGGTTCTCAGCGAGGTCTACACCGAGCACGCCCTGGACATGCACCGGGTGACCACCGAGCTGCTCACCACCCTGGCCGAGCGCACCGGCACCGCTCTGGTCACGCCGGTGCCGGTGGTGGCGCGGTTCTTCCTGGCCGCGTTCGAGGGGTTGCTGTCCCAGCACCTGGCCGCCCCCGACCCCGAGGCCGAGCGGCTCTGCCTGGAGCAGATCAGCGCGGCCACCGTTGCCCTGGCCGTGGGCGGCCTGGCCGCCTAGGCGTCGACGCCGACGGCGGCGCGCACGTCGGTGACCAGCCGTTCGGCCACCTCGCCGATGCGGCCGACGAAGTAGAAGTGCCCGCCGGGCAGGGTGTGCCGGGCGAGCGGACCGGCCGTGTGGCCGCGCCAGGCGTCCATGCGCGCGGGCGGCATCCCGGCGTCCTCGGCCCCGGCCAGGGCGGAGACCGGGATCGGCAGCGGCGGGGTGCCCGGGCGCGGGCGCCAGGTGTCGACGAGCTCCAGGTCGGCGCGGATCAGCGGTTCGGCGGCCCGCCACCGCTCGGGGTCCTCCAAGGTGGCCGCGGGGGTGCCGCCCATCCGGGCCAGCCCGGCGCGCAGGCGGTCGGCGGGCAGCAGGTGGCGGGGCTCGTCCCACTCCGGGCCCGGCTCCGGGCTCCAGGCCGAGGCGCCCAGCCAGGCGGGCGCGGGCCCGCCCCGCGCCAGGGCCAGCCGCGCGATCTCGTAGGCGGCCAGCGCGCCCATGCTGTGCCCGAACAGCCCGAAGGGCCGGTCGTGGTCGGCCACCAGGGGGTACAGGTGCCGGGCCAGCGCGCGGGCGTCGCGGAACGCGGCCCCGGCGTCCTCGCGGCCGGGCGCCTGGAGCAGGCACATGTCCCAGTCGGCGGGCAGGTGGCGCACCCACGGGCGGTAGGCCTGCGCCGAACCGCCCGCGTGGTGCAGGACGAACAGCCGGAAGCCCGCCTCGGGCACCGGCCGGATCCGGATCAGGGCGTCCCGCCGCACCGCGCTCCCCCGTCGAAGGTCATGGGTACGGCGTGCCCGCCGCACCAGCGGCAAACCTACCAGCCGGTAAAACTCACTGGTAACACCGGCCGGTAACACAGCCTTGAGGAGCCTCGGGAGCGCACGACACGCGGCGATCACGGGGAGGGGCGCACGGAAGCATCGCACCCACCGGGGGAACGTTCGCACGAACCGGAAACGGACACCGCTCCGCAAGGAACGGGCGGCGGATCGAGACGCCGGTGCACAAGGGCCGGTACACAAGGAAAGAAGCCGCATTGACCACATTCGGCCAACGCGGGACAGGCCACCGGGAGGCGTTCTAGGTTACGCGCATGCCCCTCCCCCGACTCGGCCGCGGGCTCCGGTCGTCGAAACTGCCCGCACTCATCGTCCTGAGCTGGGTCGCAGCGTCCACTCTGATCTGCCTTCTCTCCCTGGCCGCGTGGTGGGCGCTGGATCGACCCGAGTGGCGCCCCGGAGAGGCCATCGGCCCCGGGCAGGCGGGTGAGATCCTGCGCATGGCGTTCGCCGTGGTCGCAGGCCTGGGCGGCACCGCCCTGCTGGTCATCGCCTACAAGCGCCAGAGCGGCGAGGAAAAGAGACTTTTCACGGAGCGCTTCACCACTGCGGTCGGCCAACTGGGAGAGGCCAATGTGGCGGTGTCCCTCGGAGGCGTCCACGCGTTGGCCCACCTGGCCGACGACGCACCGACGCCCGGCCTACGACAGATGTGCGTGGATGTCCTGTGCGCATATTTGAGAATCCCGAAGCCC
>NZ_JBJJBV010000180.1:0-14377 GCF_045446735.1 Nocardiopsis protaetiae | reverse complement strand
CCCCCCGTGTTCCCGGCCCCGTGTTCCCGGCGTCGCGGTGTTCCCGGCGTCGCGTCCGTCGGTGGCCCCCGCTAGGGTGTGGCCGTGTTCACCGATGAGGACGGCGGGCCCGACGAGTACGCCGACGAGGTCCTGGCCGTGGTCGAGCGGATCCCGCCGGGACGGGTCATGTCCTACGGCGACATCGCCGAGTACGTGGGCCGGGGCGGCCCCCGCCAGGTCGGCTCGGTCATGTCCACCTGGGGCGGCGGCGTGCCCTGGTGGCGGGTGGTCCGCGCCGACGGCAGCCCCGCCTCCGGGCACGAGGTGAGAGCCTTGTCGCACTACGCCGCCGAGGCCACCCCGCTGCGGCCCGGAAGCGACCGTGTGGACATGCGCAAGGCCCGATGGGACGGGGAAAGCGGAGGCTGAGGGCACCCCGGGAGGTCGCCGTGCCGTCCGGGACGGTCGGCACCCTCTGGTGAACTGGTGGGGTGAACACATCCCCGTACCGTCTCGTGCGGCGCCCCCACCGGGTGCAGCCGCCGCCGGTGCTGGACGAGAACCAACGCAGGGTCGTCGACCACGGGGGCGGCCCCCTCCTGGTGCTCGCCGGTCCCGGCACCGGCAAGACCACCACCATCGTCGAGGCCGTCGTCGACCGCATCGACAACCGGGGTGTGGACCCCTCCCGCGTCCTGGTCCTCACCTTCGGCCGCAAGGCCGCCCAGGAGCTGCGCGAACGCATCACCGGACGGCTGCGCCGCACCACCCGCGAGCCCCTGGCCATGACCTTCCACGGCTACGCCTACGCCCTCATCCGCCGCGAGTTCCAGCGCATGGGCGACCGGCCGCCCCGGCTGCTGTCCGGACCCGAGCAGCTCATGGAGATGCGCGAACTCCTGCGCTGGGAGGCCGGGGACGGCGGCACCACCTGGCCCGAGCGGCTGCGCCCGGCCCTGGAGACCCGCGGGTTCGCCGAGGAGCTGCGCGACTTCCTCATGCGCGCCGAGGAGCGCGGCCTGGGCCCCGACGCCCTGGCCCGGCTGGGCCGCGAGCGCGGCCGCGACGACTGGGAGGCCGCCGCCGGGTTCCTGGCCCGCATGAACGGCCGGTTCGACATCGCGCCCGTGCCCACCCTCAACTACGCCGAACTGGTCCGGATCGCCGCCGGCCTGCTCTCCGACCCGCAGGTGCAGGAACGCGAGCGCACCGCCCACGAGGTCGTGTTCGTCGACGAGTACCAGGACACCGACCCCGCCCAGGAGGAACTCCTCCAGGCCCTGGCCGGAGACGGCCGCGACCTCATCGCCGTCGGCGACCCCGACCAGTCCATCTACGGGTTCCGCGGCGCCGAGGTGCGCGGCATCCTGGAGTTCCCCGACCGGTTCCCCACGGTCCGCCGCACCCCCGCCCCCGTGGTGGCCCTGCGCACCAGCCGCCGCAGCGGGACCGACCTGCTGGCCGCCTCCCGGGCGGTCACCCGCCGCCTGCCCGCCGTCGCCTCCGCGCCCGGCCACGTCAACGAGCACCGCGCCCTGGTCCCCGCCGACGGGGTGCCCTCGGGGAACGTGCGGCTGCTCATGGCCGAGAGCCCCACCCAGGAGGCCGCGGTCATCGCAGACACCCTGCGCCGCGCCCACCTGGTGGACGGCGTCCCCTGGTCGGACATGGCCATCCTGGTGCGCTCGGCCACCCGCCAGCTGCCGGTGCTGCGCCGCGCCCTGGTCGCCGCCTCCGTGCCGGTCGCCGTCGGCGCCGACGAGCTGCCGGTGGCGGCCGAACCCATCGTGCGGCCGCTGCTGGCCCTCATCCGGTTCGGGCTGCACCCGGACGAACTCGACGACGAGGCCGCCCGCGACCTGCTCACCGGCCCCTTCGGTGACGCCGACGCCATCGGCCTGCGCCGCCTCACCCGCGCCCTGCGCCGCCTGGACCTGGACCGGGCCGCCGCAGAACGCGCCGCCGGCGAGGGCGACGGCACCTACCGGCCCGCCGCCCAGCTGCTGGTGGACGTCCTGCGCGAGCCCGCCGACCTCACCCTGGTCGAACCCGAGGTGGCCGCCCCCGCCCTGCGCATCGCCACCGCCCTGGCCACCGTCCGCGAACTCGACGCCCGCGGCGCCGACGCCGAACAGGTGCTGTGGCGGCTGTGGCGCGACAGCGGCCTGGCCGACCGGCTGCTGCGCGCCAGCCTCGCCGGGGGCCGCCGCGGAGCCGCCGCCGACCGCGACCTCGACGCGGTGGTCGCCCTGTTCGAGAGCGCCGCCCGCTACTGCGACCGGCTGCCCCCCGGCACCCCCGAGGGGTTCCTCGCGGACCTGGCCGCCCAGGAGATCCCCGGCGACAGCCTCGCCGAGCGCGCCCCCGAGGGCGAGTCCGTGCGCATCCTCACCGCCCACCGCTCCAAGGGACTGGAGTGGGGGCTGGTGGTGGTCGCCGGGGTACAGGAGGGCGACTGGCCCGACCTGCGCCTGCGCGGCTCCCTGCTGGGCGTGGAGGAGCTGGTGGACGCCGAGGTGCACGGCGCCGACACCTCCGGCGCCGCCCTGGCCTCCAAACTGCTCGCCGAGGAGCGCCGCCTGTTCTACGTGGCGCTCACCCGCGCCCGGCACACCCTCGTGGTCACCGCCGTGGGCGGCGACGACGCCGAGCAGCGGCCCTCCCGGTTCCTCAACGAGATGGGCCTGGGCGACCCCGAACCCGTCGGCACCGGAGTGCGCTGGCTGTCCCTGCCGTCCCTGGTCGCCGACCTGCGCTCGGTGGTCACCGACCAGGGCGCGCCCGGGGCGCTGCGCGACGCCGCCGCCGTCCACCTGGCCCGCCTGGCCGAGGAGGGGGTGCGCGGGGCCGACCCCGCCGAGTGGTACGCCCTCACCCCGTTCACCGACGACCGGCCGCTGGCCGGGGAGGACGACACCATCCGGGTGTCGCCCTCCCAGGTGGAGAGCTTCACCAACTGCCAGCTGCGCTGGCTGCTGGAGCGCGCCGCCGGGGCCTCCTCCGGCGACTCGGCGTCCGCGCTGGGCACCGTCGTGCACGCCGTCGCCGTCCTGGTCGCCCAGGGGACCTCGCCGCAGGACATCTCCCGGCGGATGGACGAGATCTGGGCCGACCTCGACTTCGGCGGCCCCTGGCAGTCCGACAAGCAGCGCGAACGCGCCGACACCATGGTCCGCAAGCTCCTCACCTGGGACGCCGCCAACGACCGCGAGCTCGTCGTCACCGAGGAGGGGTTCAAGGTCGACGTCGGCGGCATCGAGATCACCGGCCGGGTCGACCGGCTCGAACGCGACGACCAGGGCCGCGCCGTCGTCGTCGACATCAAGACCGGCCAGAACAAGGCCGAGGACCTGGACCGCCACCCCCAGCTCGGCGTCTACCAGATGGCCGTGCTCAAGGGCGCCTTCGCCGAACTCGGCCTGGCCCGGCCGGGCGGGGCGATGCTCGTCCAGGTCGGGGAGAAGCTCAAGAACGCCCGCGAACAGGTCCAGCGCCCCCTGGGCGAGGACCCCGACCCCCGCTGGGCGCAGGACCTCGTCACCGAGGTCGCCGTCGGTATGGGCGGCTCCCGGTTCACCGCCACCCGCAACAAGGGATGCAGGTCGTGCGCCGTGCGCGCCTGCTGCCCGGTCCAAGACGAGGGCAGACATGTCTGAAGCCCACCCCCGCCCCCGGTTCACCCCCGCAGAACTCGCCCGCGTGCTCGGGCAGCCCGAACCCACCGCCGAGCAGTCCGAGGTGATCTCCGCCCCCCTCGAACCCGCCGTGGTCATCGCCGGCGCGGGTTCGGGCAAGAGCGAGACCATGGCCTCCCGCGTGGTGTGGCTGGTCGCCAACGGGTACGTGCGGCCCGAGCAGGTCCTCGGCCTGACCTTCACCCGCAAGGCCACCGCCGAGCTCGCAGAACGCGTGCGCAAACGCCTGGACCAGGTGCGCGACAAGCTCGGCGACGACGTCATCGGTGAGGGGGTGCTGGACGGCGAGCCCACCGTGTCCACCTACAACGCCTACGCCGGGCGCATCGTCGCCGACCACGCCCTGCGCGAGGCCGTCGAGCCCACCGCCCGGCTGCTCAGCGAGGGCCAGTCCTGGCAGCTCGCCGCCCGGGTCGTCGGTGAGTACGACGGGCCCATGGACCTGGTCACCGTGGGCGCCGACACCGTCATCGAACGCGTGCTGCACCTGTCCGGGGAGATCGCGGACCACCTCACCACCGTCGAGCGGGTGCGCGGCATCGGCCGGTGGATCCAGGCCCAGGTGGACGCCCTGCCCAAGAAGCCCACCGCCGAGACCCGCGACCTGGTCACCACCCAGCGCCGCCGGGAGCAGCTGCTGCCCCTGGTGGAGCGCTACGACCACGCCAAGCACGGCCGCGAGGCCATGGACTTCGGTGACCAGATGGCGCTGGCCGCGCGTATCGCAGAGAACCACCCCGAGGTGGGGCTGGTGGAGCGCAGCCGGTTCCGGGTCGTGCTGCTGGACGAGTACCAGGACACCAGCCACGCCCAGCTGGTGCTGCTGCGCTCGCTGTTCGGGGACGGGCACGCGGTGACCGCGGTCGGTGACCCCTGCCAGTCCATCTACGGGTGGCGGGGGGCGATCGCCGCCAACCTCACCCGGTTCCCCACCGACTTCCCGATCGCCCCGGGGCGGCCCGCGGCCGTGCGCAAGCTGTCCACCAGCTTCCGCAACGGCGAGCGCATCCTGGGCGTGGCCGGGTGGATCTCCGAGGAGCTGCGCGCCGAGGCCGCCGAGGTGCCGGTGCTGTACCCGGGACCGGCCCGACGCGGGCGCGGGCGGGCCGACGTCGCCCTGTTCCGCACCGAGTCCGAGGAGGCGGCCTGGATCGCGGCGCGCATCGCAGACCTGGTCAAGGGGGTGCGCCGCGACCCGGAGACCGCCCCGGACGGGATGCCCTGGCCGCCGGGGGAGTCCGGGAGCGGCCAGGACGGGGGCGTGTCCCCGGGCGACATCGCCGTGCTGTGCCGCCGCCGCGCCCAGTTCCCGGCGCTGCGCGAGGAGCTGGAGGCGCGCGGCGTCCCCGTCGAGGTGGTGGGCCTGGGCGGGCTCATGCTCGTCCCCGAGGTGCGCGACATCATCGCCACCCTGCGGGTGGTGCACGACGCCGCCGCGGGCAACGAACTCGCCCGCCTGCTCACCGGGCCGCGCTGGCGGTTCGGCCCCCGCGACCTGGCCGCCCTGGGGGCGCGCGCCACCGAGCTGGCCCGCCACTCCCGCCGCGACCTCACCCAGGAGGGGCCCGCCGACCCGGGCGACGACGTGCTGCGCCGCACCGTCCTGGACCTCACCGCCGAGAGCGGCAGCCTGGTGGACGCGGTCGACGACCCGGGGGAGGCGGAGAACTACTCCGAGACCGGGTACGCCCGCCTGCTGCGCCTGTCCGAGGAGCTGCGCGGCCTGCGCAAACTCGTGGGGCAGCCGCTGCCGGACCTCATCACCGAGGTCGAACGCGTGCTCGGCCTGGACATCGAGGTGGCCGCCCGCAGCGGGCGCGACCCGCTGTCGGCCCGCGCCGACCTGGACGCCTTTGTGGACCACGCCGTCCGGTTCGTCGGCAACAGCGAGGACCCGTCGCTGGGCAGCTTCCTGAGCTACCTGCGCGCCGCCGAGGAGAACGAGAGCGGGCTGGCCCCGGGGGAGCGGGTCGGCGGGTCGGACAGCGTCAAGCTCATGACCATGCACGGGGCCAAGGGGCTCCAGTGGCCGGTGGTGTTCGTGCCGGGCATCAGCGGCGGGCGCAACCCGGTCTTCCCGGCCTCGCCGCGCAACGCGCTGGCCTGGGTCAAGGCCGACCACCTGCTGCCGTACCCGCTGCGCGGCGACCGGGCGAGCCTGCCCGAGCTGGGCGGCGTGGACAAGCAGGGCATCACCGCGTTCAAGGAGGCCGAGGCGGCCCGCCACCTCATGGAGGAGCGGCGGCTGGCCTACGTGGCGGTCACCCGGGCGTCCTTCCGCCTCGTGTGCACGGGGCACTGGTGGGGGCGCACCGGAACCACACCGCGCGGGCCCTCGGTGTTCCTGGAGGAGATCCGCGAGGCCTGCGAACAGGGGGCGGCGGGGCGCGTCATCGACTGGGCCGACCCGCCCGAGCTCGACGAGACCAACCCGCACGACGATGAGGAGGGCGAGGCCGTGTGGCCGCCCCTCCACGGGGACCCGCAGAGCGACAGCGAGTCCACCCCCGACACGCTCGCCCAGGTGGACGGGGCGGCCACCCGGCGGACCGAGATCGAGGCGGGCGCGGCCCTGGTGGAGCGGGCCCGCGAGGCGCTGCGCGAGGGCCGGGCGGTGCCGCCGGACCCGGCGCGCTACGAGAAGCTCGGCCGCCGCCTCCAGGGGTGGGAGCGCGACACGGGGCTGCTGCTGGCGCACCGCGCCCGCGAGGCCGACCGGGCCGAGGACGGCACGGTCCTGGTGGAGCTGCCCGACCACCTGTCGGTGTCCTCCATGGTGTGGCTGGCCCGCGACCCGTCGGGGCTGGCCCGCCAGATCCGGCGGGGGACCGCGTTCCACACCTGGCTGGAACGCCGCTTCGGGCTGGGCACCGCCACCCTGCTGGACGAGCTGCCGGGCGCGGCCGACGAGACCGCCGCCGAGGACGACGACCTGGCCGAGCTCCAGACGCTCTTCGAGGAGAGCGAGTGGGGCGGGCGGATCCCGGTCGAGGTCGAGGTGCCGTTCGAGACGGTGATCGGCGACCGGCTCATCCGCGGGCGGATGGACGCCGTGTTCCACGACCCGGAGAAGGGCTACGACGTCGTGGACTGGAAGACCGGGCGCCCGCCGCAGAACGCGGCGGAGCGCCGCGCCGTCGGCGTCCAGCTGGCGGCCTACCGCCTGGCCTGGGCGGACCTCCAGGGCGTGCCGCTGGAGGAGGTCCGGGCGGCCTTCCACTACGTCCGCGCCAACGAGACGGTCCGGCCCACGGACCTGCTGGACGCCGACGGCCTGGCCGACCTCATCGCCTCCGTCCCGGAGCCCTGACCGGCCGGAGCCCTGACCGGGGTCAGCCCCGGGCGAGGAGGGTGGCGGAGCGCCGCCTGCCGCCGGGAGGGGGCTCCTGGACCATCCGGGCGGTGACGGTGAGTCCGGCCGCCGCCATCAGGGCGGCGATCCGCTCCGGCGGCAGCAGGTGGAGCTTGTACGACACCTCGTGCCCGCCGTAGACCCGGGCAGGGGGGACGGTCTCGCCGTCGCCGACGTACCCGGCGACCATCACGTGGCCGCCCGGGGCGAGCGTGCGGCGGAACTCCGCGAAGACCCGCGGCAGCACCTCCGGCGGGGTGTGGTGCACCGCGTAGTACGCCAGGATGCCGCCGAGCACGCCGTCCCCCAGCGGCAGCGCGGTCATCGAGCCCACGGCGAAGCCCAGGTCCGGGTGGGCCCCGCGCGCCTGGGCCACCATGCCCGGCGACAGGTCCACGCCGAACACCGGCACCCCGGCCGCGGCCAGGTGCGCCGCCACCTTCCCCGGCCCGCACCCCAGGTCGGCGACGGGGCCGGGCGCGGTGCGCGCGAGTTCGGCGAACGCGCCCAGCATCGCGCGGGAGACCGGGTCCAGTTCGGCGGGGGATCTGACCGCCGCCGCGTAGTCGGCGGCGACCGTGTCGTAGGACTCTCGGACGGCTCGGAGGTAGTCGGGGGTGCTCATGGCGGCCAAGCATAGGAAACCGGCGGCGGGAACCGCGTCCGCGTGCGAGGGTCGGCGGCGATATCGACGCCGGCACGGCCGACCTGTTGCGCGCCTGGTGCTCCGACCTCGTCCCGCGGGTGCCCGCGGCGGCGGCTCCCGTCCTGGTCCACGGGGACATCGCCCCGGACCTGGCGGCCCGGGTGCTGTGGCACCACCTCACCTGGGCGCTCGGCCGCCTGATGCGGCCCGACCCCGTGCCGGGGCGGCGCCACTGGACGGCGCCGCCCCTGAGCCGGATCCTCGCCCTGCTGCTCTTCTTCGCCTCCGGCCCGCCGGACCCCTGGGCCCGCCTCGCCCCGGGCGCCCTGTCGGTGGAGCCGTCGGCGGCGCCGACCCACGACGACCTGGACCGGATGCCCGGGGACGCCGGGTGACGACCGGCGGCGGGGGGGTCAGGGGTGGGACTCCAGGAGGTGGAGGCCGACCACACCGCCCAGGATGAGCAGCACGCAGCCGATGCGCAGCGGGCTCGCGCTCTCGCCCAGGAGGGTGATGCCGGCGAGGACCACGCCGGTCGCGCCCAGGCCGACCCAGGCGGCGTAGGCGGTGCCGACCGGCAGTTCGCGCAGGGCCAGCGACAGCAGGCCGAAGCTCACGGCGGCCGCGGCGACGGTCAGGACGCTGGGCCACAGGCGGGTGAAGCCCTGGGATTCCTTCATGGCGAGCGCCCACACGACCTCCAGGGCGGCGGCCGTGGCGAGCAGGGCCCAGGCGAGCGGGCCGTTCACGCGTTCGCTCCCGCGTCCACCAGGATCGACGTTCCGGTGATGCCGCGCCCGCCGGGCCCGGCCAGGTGGGCCACCGAGGCGGCGACGTCCTCCGGGGAGCAGTAGCGGCCCAGGGCGGTGAGCGCGCGTTCGGCGTCGGCGCCGGGCCCGTCGGCCGGGTTCATGTCGGTGTCGGTCGACCCCGGGTGGACGAGGTTCACCGTGATGCCCCGCGGGCCGAGCTCGCGGGCCAGGGAGCGGGTGAACCCCAGCAGGGCGGACTTGCCGGTGGAGTACAGCACGGCCTCCGGCAGGGGCGCGCGTTCGCTCAGGTTGGTGCCGATCCCGATGATCCGGCCGCCGGGGCCCATGTGCGGGACGGCGGCCTGGGCGGCGACGAACGCGGCGCGGGCGTGGACGGCGATCGCCCGGTCGAAGTCGGCGACGGTGAACCCCTCGAACGGCCCGAACGGCGCCACCCCCGCGTTGTTGACCAGGATGTGCGGCCCGCCGAGCCGTTCGTGGACGAGGCCGACGGCCGAGCGCAGCGCCTCGGGGTCGGCCGAGTCCGCGCGGACGGCGAGCGCCCGCACACCCAGCGCCTCGGCCTCCCGGACGACGGCGCGGGCCCGCTCTTCGGAGCGCAGGTGGGTGAGGGCGACGTCGGCCCCGTCCGCGGCGAGGCGGCGGACGATCGCGGCGCCGATGCCCCGGCTGCCGCCGGTGACGAGTGCGGTGCGCCCGTGGAGGGGGCGGTGGTCGTTGCGGGCCATGGACGGCTCCCGGTTCGTGGAGGGGTGTTCCGGCATGCACGACACTAAGTGGAATTAATTCCGTTTTCAAGCGGCGCAGGTGGGGGCCGCTATACTCGCCGCGCATCCGCAGCCCCAGGGAGGACGGTCACGTGAGCGGTCGCGCCCCTCGCCGCCCGCCGCTGCCCATGGCCGGGCAGGCCCGCCCCGAACGCGCCGACGCCGCGCGCAACCGCAGGCTCCTGCTGGCCGCCGCCCGCGAGATCCTCGCCGAACAGGGCACCGGCGGCCTCACCCTGGAGGCCGTCGCCGCCCGCGCCGGGACCGGGGTGGGCACCGTCTACCGCCGGTTCGGTGACCTGGCCGGGCTCACCCACGCCATGGTCGACGCCCACGAGTACGAGTTCCAGCGGGGGTTCCTCCAGGGCCCGCCGCCGCTGGGCCCCGGGGCGCCGCCGCTGGAGCGCCTGCACGCGTTCGTGGACGCGTTCGTCGACCGGCTGGAGGACCAGGCCGAACTCCTCGCCGTCGCCGAGACCGCCTCGACCCAAGCCAGGTACGAGAGCGGCGCCTACGCCGCCCACCACGCCCACCTGGTGGCCCTGGTGGCCGAGCTGCGGCCCGACGCCGACGCCGCCTACCTGGCCGACGCGCTGCTCGGCCCGCTGGAGGCGGCCCTGTACGTGCACCAGCGCCGCACCCGCGGCATGTCCGCGGACCGCGTCCGCGCCGGCGTGCACGCGGTGGTCGACCGCCTCCTCGCCTGACCCCCTCGCCTGTCCCTGGTCGTTCGACCCTCACCCCTCGGGGTGAGGACGACCACGGGGATGACGCGCTCGGTCGCCTCCTCGTAGGCGCGGTAGGCGGGCATCGCCGCCACCATGCGCTCCCACAGCCGGTCCCGGTCCCGCGGGTCCGCCTCCCGCGCCCGGGCGGCGAACTCCTCCGTGCCGACCCGGACGCGCACCAGCGGGTCCGCCACCAGGTCGAGGTACCAGGCCGGGTGGGCGTCCGCACCCCGGTTGGAGGCCGTCACCACCAGGTCCGCGCCGTCGCGCACGTACACCGGCACGGTGCGGCGCGGCCGCCCCGACCTGCGTCCCCGGGTCGTCAGGAGCAGGTCGTCCACCCCCGGGCGGGGGTGCCCGCCGGTCTCCGGGAAGCGCCGGATGTGCTCGGCCACCCACGGGTCCGCGCTGTCGACCGGGGTCTCCGGAGTCATCTGGGTCTCCGGTGTCATCGGACCCCCTCCACGCCGACGTGGACGCGGTGGTGCCGCGGCGTTTCGATCTCGTCCAGCACCGCCGCGGCGAAGTCCTCCGCGGTGATCGAGCCGTCGGCGGCCCCCGGGGCGACCCGGTACCGGCCGGTCGGCGCCGACCCCCGGTCGAAGTCCCCCGACGGGCTCAGCGTCACCCGGTCCGCCGGGCTCCGGGCCAGGACCTCCGGGGCGGCGGCGTGCGCCGTGAAGAACGCCCGGTGGTCCGGGTAGCCCGGCTCGTCCATCAGGGGGGTGCCCGCTGACGTCGGCAGCAGCGACGCCAGCCCCACGTGGACGAGGCGGCCGACCCCGGAGGCGCCTTCGACCAGGGCGCGGGCGTTGGCGGGGAAGAACTCCGCCGGGTCGGTCCCGTGGTCGTACACGGTGCTCACCACCGCACCGTGCCCGTCGGCCCTCACCCCCGTCCGGGTGTCGGGGAGCAAGTGGGCGGCCCTGGTCCTGCGCTGCCTGGAGGACGAGCCGCGCCGCTTCCACGAGCTGCGCGTCCCGATCCGGACCACCGCCAAGGTCCTCACGCAGACGCTGCGCGCGCTGGAGCGCGACGGGTTCGTCACCCGTGCGGCGACCGGATCCGAACGCGGCGTCGAGTACACCCTCACCGGCCTGGGCCGGGGGATGCTCGACGCGATGGCGCCGGTGTGCGAGTGGACGAGCGAGCACTGGGACGAGCCGGTGGACGCCCACGAGGCGGGTTCGGGCCGCTGAACGCGCGGCGGCCCCCGGCGCCGTGCTGGGGGCCGCTCCGTGTCGGCGTTCAGGCGGCGAGCAGGGCGTCGATCTGCCCCATCGCGCCCTCCATGCCCTGGTCCATGCCCATCTGGAGCATCTGCTCCATGTGCTCGGCGGACCGGAACGTGGAGCGGATCACCATGCGGGACCCGTCGCCGTTCGCGGAGATCTCGACGCGGCCGTCCATCGACGGGATGTCGGTGACCGGGTCGCCGTTCGCGTCGGAGAAGCCGTCCTCGTACTCCAGCGAGTTCGGCGCGTCCACGGAGGTGACCCTCATCCAGGCCCGGTGCTTCTCGCCCTCGGGGCCGGTCATGTAGTACGTGATCCGGCCGCCGGGGGCCAGCTCGTGCTCCTCGACGGTGGCCGGGTAGGTCGGCGGCCCCCACCACCGCTCCAGCCGGCGCGGGTCGGCCCACAGCCGCCAGACCCGCTCCACCGGGGCGTTGAACTCGGCGGTCAGGGTGAGGGTGAGGTTCTCGAAGTCCTTGTCGACGCCGGTGACGCTCATCGTTCCGTTCCTTTGCCTCGGGGTGTTCCGGGGTCCGCCGCGAGGAGGTCGGCCATCCGATCGACCCGGCCGCGCCAGAGCGACTCCAGGTGGTCGAGGGCCTGCCTGGCCCGCGCGACGGCGTCGGGCTCGGTGCGCACGCGCTGCTCCCGCCCCTGCCGTGTCTTGGTCACCAGTCCTGCCCGTTCCAGCACCGCGACATGCTTCTGAACTGCGGCGAAGCTCATCGGGTACAGCTCTGCCAGCCGGGACACGGACAGCTCCCCTTCGACGGAGCGCCGCAGGATGTCGCGTCGGGTGGCGTCGGCCAGAGCGTGGAACAGCCGGTCGGTGGCCTCTTCATCTACAACCATTTGGTTGTACGTTAACCCGCCCCGCCGACGAAGTGAAGGGCCCCACCCGGGGGTTTCCCGGACATGTACGCGGCCGTGTTCGCGCTTCCTTCCGAGCTCGCTTCCTGGGGCGGTGCGCTGTGAGCATGCCGAGGTTCCCGGTGCGGGCGTGCACGGACAAGACGGCGAGGCTGGTGCTATTGCTCTTCCGGTCCCGGGCTGTTGGTCGAGGGGTGGTGATCGCCGTCGACTCGGACTGCGGGCCAGCTGTGTGGTCGTGACCATCGGCCCTGCGCGATGAGGGCGGTCCCGCCGAAACCGAATCGGAGGCCGTGCGGTTCGGGGACATCGCGGATGAGTTGCCTAACCGATCGCTGCCGACCTCCATCGGTGAACCGAGATGGGTCGGGAAACGAATTTTTGCATATCCTGCAAGATTATCTTGTCGTTTCACGTCTTTGGTCGAGGCCGGACGCCGCCCTTTTTGGCGAATTTGATCGCATGGCCACATTCGGCCAACGTGTCATGGGAGGGCTCCCGAAAATGCCTTTAGTTCTTTGATGTGGGGATCTGTGCATGCATCTTTTTCATATGAAAATTCCTTATTATTTCTCATGATTTGATCTTGGGGTGGTGAGTATAGGTTGTTGGATGTTTGCTTCCCCCAAAAAAGGTTTGACCTTGAATAGACGTGTGCTCAGTGTGTCTGGCGTTGTTCTTTCTTCTCTTATGGTGGCGTCTTCTCTTCATGCCGAAGCCGCCGCCGAGTCCTTGCCCTCGCAGGTCGGTGACTGGGCCGTCCTGGAATCCGTCGCTCCCGAAGTGACCGAAGACCTTCATCAGCACCTCCTGGTCGAGTCGGACCGTGTGGTGGCTCCTTTGGCCGAAGGGGAGAGTTCCGTCCCCATGGACGCCGACGAGCCGATCACGGTCGGTGGCTACGGCGGCCTGTCCGTCGATATCGAGATCTCCGGGCCGGAGGAGGGTGGCGCAGAGGTGGCGGCGGACGGAGTCGTCGTCTTCGACCATGGGAGCGATGCGCGTACGATCCCCTTGTTGAAGAGCGATGGATCTGTTCAGATCACCACCGTTATCGATGGTCCCGCGTCTCCCGTCAGGTACGGTTATGAAATTTCCGCTGTCGGTCTGGAGCGGATCGAAGAGATCGAAGGGGGAGTCCTGGTCCTCTACGGAGGGTCGGACGAGTATCTCGGCAGCATCGCCCCGGCCTGGGCGAAGGATGCTTCGGGGAAGGATGTTCCCACCTGGTATGAGATCGACGGCGCATCGGTGACCCAGGTGGTCGACCACTCGTCCCGCGATGTCGATTATCCGATCGTGGCGGACCCTTGGCTGGGGATCGATCTCTTCTCCTGGACCTCTTACGATACCTATAACGGCCAGCTCAGGGTCAATGCCAGGAAGTCGGTTTATGGGCAGGGTATTCACGCGCCCGGAACGGGGCAGGCCATCTTTTTGACTGCCGGATGGAATGAACTCAAGGCCAAGAGAAGCAGGGTTACCGAGAAGAAGAGCCTGCGCCAGCAGTACGACTGCCATGTGGCAGGGGGCTTCTTCAACATTGCCGGAGACTGGAACCTTGAGAAGTTCCGGCCGACGCGCACACGCTCCTGGACGTACGGGGTGGCCAGGCACCGCTGCAACTGGACGACTGCCAACAACCTTTGAGGAGTACGGGATGCGTGAGTTCCATCGGCGGGCGCTGGTCTGTGCCGCGGTGCTGTTCCTCGGGGCCACGGCGTGTTCGACCGGCCCGGACGCGGACCTGGCGGAGGTCCTTTCGGGCGACGCCGAGCCCTGGTACCTCGTGGCGAACCCCCGGGAGGCCACCGACGACCTGTGCGGCGGGGAGGTCGCGTGCGTGCAGGCGTACCGGACCGATCAGGCCGACTATCTGCGGTTCGAGGCGGAGGAGGACGCCGCGGCGGCTGCGGCGGCCCTGGGCGAGGAGGTCCGGACCCACGGCCCGGTCGTCGTCCGCTTCACGGACGCGGAGCTCATCCCGGAGGAGAGGGAGCTGATCGCCGGCTGGCTGGAGTACTCCCTCGCCGCCGACGGCTCCCTGGACGGGCTGTTCGCGGAGGAGGTCACCACCGACTACCTCGCCACCGATCCCCGGGAGGCCACCGACGATCTGTGCGGCGGGGAGGTCGCGTGCGTGCAGGCGTACCGGACCGATCAGGCCGACTATCTGCGGTTCGAGGCGGGGGAGGACGCCGCGGCGGCCGCGGAGGCTTGGGGCGAGGACGCCCGGGTCTACGGGCCCGTCGTCGTCCGCTTCACCGACGACCGGCTGACCGACGCGCACCGGGACCTCATCGGCCAGGGCGTGGAGTGCGAGAACAAC